>ONPM01000010.1 GCA_900319715.1 uncultured Prevotella sp. | reverse complement strand
CCATCGACGACGGAGTAACAGTCGCTGGTGTCGTCGAGGGTGAAGGCGGGCAGGCTGGTGCATCCAGCAAGGGCGCTCACGCCGATGGAACTGAGATGCTTAGGAAGGGCCAGGGCTTTAAGGTGTGTACAGGAGGTGAAAGCGTTTCCTCCGATTTCTGTCAGGGCGCTCTCCTCAAAGTGATCCCACGTGAGGGATGACAGACTCATGCAGAAATAGAAGGTGAACTCGCCGATAGACTTGACGGTACTTGGAAGGACCACTTCTCTTAACTCATCCGGGTTCTTGCAGACGGAGGTCTGTTCGGAGCCGCTGATGCCTACGACTGTATAGTCTTTGCCACGGTGCCTGACAGTCGGAGGGACGACCAACTTGCCGTCGTCTAATACGTTCACGGTTTTCAGAACCACGCTCGTCCTGTCGTCCTGGATTTCGTAGTAGTTCGTGGCTTCGTCGAAGAACCCGCCTTCCATCTCCCGCGTGTTCTCCACGGTACCGCTCCATAATACTTCCAAGTCACGATTCTTGATAGCCAGTACCATGGAACTACCATAAGATATTGGAACGAAGGTCAGGGTGGCATCGCCCGTCTCTCCAGGGCCTATGGATGCAAAGAGTGATGATACGAGCCTGTCGTCGAAAGAAAGATAGACCAGTTCCTGGTAGGTATCACCAGTGTTGGTCAGATTGACGGTCACGCTGAAGGGTTCGCCTTGAGCGGGATCGTCGGAGGTCCAGACATCGTTGACGACGAAACTCTCCTTACTATCGGAGACTCTTATCGTCAACGACTGCTCTCCAACTTCTGCCACGAGGTAACTGATGTGTTGGCGAACCGGGTCACAGGCTCGCCACGCGTTGTCTCCCACAGGACGGTAGACTTGCCTGATCTGGTAGGTGCCGATGGGCAGCCCTCCGCCAAATGATATCTGACTGCGGACGGATTTGGACCACCCTACGTACTGATAACTATAGGGGTCAGTGCCATATTTTACTGTGCCGAAGCCTCTTTCCCCACTTCCGAAGGGTATCGTCCCGGATGCGAAAACCTGCAGACACTCATCTCCTTGGTATAGTCCCCAGCCTGCCTCGATGTCGTATTCAGAAGGTGCAAAGCGGTATTTCGTATAAATTGTGCCGTCGAGTGCCACGTCCTTGAAGTCTTCGCTGGCAGACTGTCTGCTGTAGGTGGCGGAATTGCTGGCGTCAACGTTATTGAGTATTTCAGGAACTGCGGTTTCTCCTTTGTCAGGGTAGAGGTCTATGATGGCTGCCTGATCAATGGAATAGCCGTCCAGACTCTCGTAAGCACCTTTCCTAGGAGTCTTATAATTGGCCAGCGAGACGACGAAATAGCCGTTGGCGGTTCCGTTCCAGCCCCAGTTGAAATGGAACAGACCGTTTCCGTCGAATCCGTCGCAGACAAACTCATGGCCATTGTGGGACGGATCGGTGCCACTATAAACGACTGGCCGCCCAGAGGCCAGTTCCTGATAGATGATTTCCTCCCACTGGCTCTGTGAATAGTTGCTGCGTGAGAGAATACGGGTGTTCTTGTTGTAGCCGAAATAGTTGACCATGCCGTAGACGAGTTTCTCTTCATTAGATCCTGAACCATTAGGGGTGTAATCCATCGCTACAGCCTGTCCGCAATAGCGCATTAACTCTGCGACGGCATCTGCGGTCTCGCCCAGGGCGTCTTTGCTATAGGCGGCCCTGATCTTGTTCCAACGGAAAGTGGTTGAGGGTAATGCCTCTGTGGAGAGTCCTAAACTGGCTGTCTGATATGCTGGCAGGGAGGGACTTCCGGCCGGATACTGATAGTGATACATCACTTGGGCCATGGCTGTCGCCACGCATCCAGTGATACAGTTGATGTCTTTGTACAGGGGGCATCGGCCTTTGTAGGGCATGTCCTGTCCCCAGGTGGTCTTCAGCAGAGGTTCGATGGCGGGTCTGACAGCGCGGGTGCTGGCTCTTTCGACAGTTGTGTCGTCCTCGCCGATCAGGCTCATCTGTTTCCGATAGCCATCCAGCCAATAGCGCAGGTTGTCTGGCAGATGGTCTAAGTCGATATGCCCTTGGTCTGAATAGCCGAGAATGGGCTCCGTCCTGTCGCTGGCAGAGACGATGGCAAAGCCGCCTTCATCTTCAGCATTGAAGAAAAAGAAGTCGGGTTGGCTGTCAGACGGGTCTTCTGCCCTGGTCTGTGACTTCTGGCTCTTTGCCGCGGACAGTGTCTTTCCCTTTAATACCTGTTGCGCCATCAGAAGTGCTTCCTGTTCGGTGATGGTCTCAGACTTGACTGTTAAGGATGCTATGAGGAGCATCGTCAAAAAGAATAGTTTGCCTTGTTTCATTTTTTTATAGATTGTGATTGTTTGATTCTATTGCGATTGTATGGCGGCGAGGGACTTGCGGGCTTTGTTGCGGCCGATGTTGATGAGGCGCTCAGACTTGTCGTAGTCGAAACTGCCGTAGCGGCTCATCTGGATGTCGATGAGGATGTCGGGCTTAGTGAGTTGGGCCATTAGCAGCGAGTTCTGGCGGATCATGATCGAACTGGTGCGGGAGAGCAGCGTGTAGTAGTTGAATTCGATGTTGTCGGGGATGATCATGTCGAGTAACTTTGCCTTGAGCGACTTGTCGTGTTTCTGCTTCTCGGCCTGTTTCTGCATCTTCTCCCACTGGGCCTTGTAGTCGTGGCCGCTGACGTCGACGCCTACGAGGAGGTCGCCTTCGTGGCGCTGGACGCGGTTCATGGGGATGGGGTTGACCACGCCGCCGTCGATGAGGATCATCCCGTCGCGACGGACGGGCTCGTAGAACGTGGGCAGGGAGATGCTGGCGCGGATGGCCTCGAAGAGACTGCCCTTGTCGATGACCACCTCGCGTCCGGAGATCCAGTCGGTGGCGACGGCGCAATAGGGGATGGGCAGGTCTTCGATGCGCACGTCGGGCACGAACTCCATGATGGCCTTGATGATGCGGGTGCCCTTGACGAGGTGGTTGAGACTGAGCGAGAAATCTGTCAGTTCCAGCATCTTCTTCTTGTCGATGGTCTTCATCCAGTCGCGGAACTCCTCCAACTTGCCTGCGGCATAGACGCCGCCTATGAGGGCGCCCATCGAACAGCCTGCCATCGAGGTGATGTGGTAGCCTTGCGCCTCCAGTTCCTCGATTACGCCGATGTGGGCCAGACCGCGGGCGCCACCACTCGATAATGCCAGTGCGATATCTTTCATGTCTTGAGTTATTCTGTCTGCAAAGGTACTTATTTTATGTGAAAAGTGAATCGTGAAAAGTGAATAATTTGCTGCCGCCATGCAAAAATTTCAGTTTTCACTATCCACTTTTCACTTTTTTGTCTATCTTTGTCCCCGAAAACTGTATCAACCATGATCAGGTATACCAGGAAAGAGGAAATATGGAATGCGTGGTCGCACGGCGGGGGTGTCGTGCTGGGCGTGGTGTTCGGCGTGATCTTCCTCGTGTGGTGCTTCGAGTCTGACGACCAGTGGGCAAGGGTCGGGGTGATCCTCTATCTCTTCGGCATGCTGGGGTCGTATGCGGCCTCGACGCTGTATCACTCGATGAAGCATCACTCGAAGTGGAAGGGACGCCTGCGCAAGTGGGACCATGCGGCCATCTACTGGCATATCGCTGGCTCGTACTCGCCCCTGACGCTAGTGGCCCTGCGTAAAGCGGCAGCAAATTATTCACTTTTCACTATTCACTTTTCGCTTAATTGGGGCTGGGCGCTGTTCGTGTTCGTGTGGACCTGTGCCATCATCGGCACCATCATCAGTTTCGTCCGCCTGAAGGAGCACTCGAACGTGGAGACGTTCTGCTTCGTGGGCATGGGACTGAGTGTGCTCGTGGCCTTCAAGCCGCTGATTGACTCGGTGTCGACGGCGGCTGTCATCTGGATCATCGCCGAGGGTGTGAGTTACATCACGGGGGCCGTGTTTTATTCCTTTAATAAAACGAAGTACATGCACTCCGTGTTCCACTTCTTCGTGCTGGCAGGCTCCGTCTGCCACATCATCGCCGTCTGGGACGTGCTGATGGCGTATCTCTAAACTAAGGGAAATGATAGTTGCAGCACGGTTCCGAAGTGGGTGAATTGTGTGTTCAGGGTTCCGTGGATGACTTTAGTACGTTGCTGCAGTGTGCGTGATCCGATGCCTGATGCCGTGCCGCCCTGACTCCCCTTCCCATTATCTGCCACTGTCAGGGTGACGTGATTGCCTTCTCTCTTCATGCCAACGGCGATGAGAGTGGCTTCTGAGTGCTTCAGGGCGTTGCCGATGGCCTCCTGTACGATGCGATAGACTTCGAAGGCGGTTGATGGCGGGATATCGTCCCATGACGCTTCCTCTGGCTGTGACTGGTATGTCATTTCGCAACCTTGAGCCCCGTCGATGCTGCAGATATAATGATTGAGCACCTCATCGATGCTGTTATGCTGGAATTCTGGCGGCATCAGTTCGTGCGACACTTGGCGGATGCGCTCACGGCTTTCTGTCAGCATCTGGCGGGTCTGCTCGGTCAGTCCGTCCGATGCCAGTTTCATCTCGATGGCCAATAGTTGGTTGCTGACTCCGTCGTGCAGTTCACGGGCCATACGGCTCCGCTCTGTCTCCAAACCCTCGATGAACTGTTCTTCCATCTGTTGGTCGGCTTTCTCCTGTGCCTTTTTCCTGCGGCGCTGCTGCCAAAGAATGTAGCAGGCGAAGACCATGAGCAGACCTATTAGTATCCCAGTGATGATCTTGATCCGCTGCTGATGGTGTCTGGTGTACGCTTCTGCTTGCTCCTCCTCTACTTGTTTGAGGAATTCTTTAGTCTTTTCTGGCGTAATCTGCTTCTTGATTCCTTCCAGTTGCAACGCCTTCTCCTGTGCTTCATGAACTGCTGTCAGTTCGCCAGCCTGCAGGCTGATGTGGGATACTGCCGTGTAGTAGATGCTTAGAGGATAGTCGCTGCTGACCTTGGGTAACAGGAGGTCAGCCTTAGCCTTCCAATTGTTCTGCTTCGGATTGGGATGACGGGTCTGGTCCTCAACGATCATCATGTGACTGGCAGCCACCAGGGCGTTACCAGGCAGATCTGCACGTAACGCCTCTTGATAGCCTAGTCTAAGCCAGTGTTCGGCCTCGTCTAAGTGGCCGCATTCCAGAAGTATACCACCTATTTGTGGGAATGCTATGCCACGGAGAACCTTGTCTGTATTCTTGTCTGCTTCCTGTGCTGCCTTGCGGGCATATCGACAGGCTTCCTCTTTCTTCTTCAGGTCGTTGCACAATTCTGCCAGATTGGTATATAAATTAATAAGGTGTGAGGAGTTCCGGATGGTTTCATAGTCGTCGTGAGAGAGTTGGCTGATTAGTTTCTCTGATTGGCGATAGGTGTTCAAGGCTTTTGGGTCGTCTCCTTGTTCGCGCTGACTTGTTCCGATAATTTCCAGCAGTAGTATCTCAGCCAGTTTCTCGTCTTGGGCGGCAGCCATTGGCAAGGTCCTCTCGGCGATGACCATAGCAGAGTCGCTGGCTCCGTCTAAAGCCAGTTGGGCGGCCTCGGCAAGGCGCGTCCAGATGACCTTCTTTTCATGGCTCCAGGCTGGCAATGCCAGCATGAAGAGCAGGAGGATTACAGTTAATCTCTTCCGTCGCATATTGATTTTTTCGGCAAAGATACGAAATTAACTGCAGATGACGAAGATTTTGCAGAATTATTATGTTTCGTCGGAGACACTTTTGGGGTCGATGTATCCCGCAGCAATGGCTTTGATGATCAGTTCTGCCATGTTGTGGGCCTTGAGTTTGGAGAGGATGTTCTGGCGGTGGGTCTCGATGGTGTTCTCAGAGATGAAGAGGGTGCTCGACATCTCCTTTGTTGAAAGTCCCTTGGCAATCTGCATCAGCACCTCCTGCTCACGACGGGTCAGCAGGCTGTTATGGGCTTGTATCTTGTTGCGGGCCTTCTTGAATTTGGTACAGAAGAACTGCCTGCCGTTGATGACGGCGATGATGGCCTCCAGAAGTTGGTCTAACTGGGCAGATTTGTACATGACACCGTCCACCTTCTTTTCCGTCATCTTGCTGACCATCCACATCTCCTCATGCATCGTGTTGATGATGATCTTGGCGCCGGGCTGCAGGTCGCGGATGGCATCAATCAGTTCACAGGCATCCATATCGGGCAGTTCCACGTCGACGATATAGATATCAAAAGGGTGTGAGTGAATCCTGTCGAGCAGGGGCTGAGCCTTGCTGAAGGCCTCTACATGGGTGATGCCGCTCTTTACGATGTAACTCCTGAAGCCTTCCAGCACCACCTCATGGTCGTCGATGATGGCGATGGAAACGTTCTCTAGTTGATAATTGCCGTAATCTGTCATATACACTAACATTAAAAAGGCGTGAGTACCACGCTGCTTATCCAACAGATAGGCTCTCGACTGCCCTGGATTCAGATAAGAGAACGGCTCACGCCCCTTTGTGGTATGTAGGATGTGTACATTTCACTTAGGGGAGAGTGCGTCTTTTTATCCCAGAATCCATTATCGATGAGTTGTCGAGATTCATCTGTCTGGCGATAAGTTGATGCGCTTCCTTCAACAAATAGTCGTCCGATTCCTTTCGGAATGGCGCTGCAAATTTAATGAATTCCGTGCAAATAACACCCCTTCGTGAGCCTTTTTTTTTTATTTGGGGGCAAAAATACTATAAAAAATGTAATATACAATAGCGGAAAACCGTGATTTTCTTTCTTTTATCAAATAAAAAGTGTTATCTTTGTCCCGATGTTAGCGTTTTGACTGTATGAAATGCCAAAGAGTATCCCAAATGCTCCTCTTGATGTTCCTTGCCTGGCAGTCGCTTCCGGTACAAGGACAAACAGGCGAGCCGACAGATCCGGTTCAGAAGAAAGAACCGAAATATACTGAGGTGGATGTCGTCGGATTGATGCTGAAACTCGACGATGTGATTCAGGTGGAAGAGATGCTGCGCCAGATGGGCTACGAGTTCAAGTACCGCACTGCTGATGAGTCATACTTCTCGAACATCCATCCGAGCCGGGGCATACTCAGTTCCTTCAGGATCACCTCCTCGATGGATGTAGAGCGCCGGCTGAAGGAGGTCGGGCTGGTCAGTGGCTTCAGCGCCGACAAACTCCTGGCCTCCTTTGAGCGTATCGGCTACCATCTTGAGTCTGTCTCTGAGGAAGAGCGCAGAGTTTATTTCCGTAAGGGCGACTCCGTAGCCACGATGGAGGTGGAGGCGGCGATACCTGCAATAGTCATCGAGTTCCGCTTCTGATAAATAAATCCCGAATTGTTTGCATGTTTCGGGAAATATTCGTATCTTTGCCCCCGATAAATCTATTGTTTGATTCTTAAATACTTATATTATGGAAAAGAAAGGTATTAAAAAAGGGAAGATGATGGTAAAGGGTAAGAACAAGTACATACGGTTTGACTGGGCGGCGAAGTACATGCTCCGCTCAAAGGCTGACTTTGCTATCTTCGAGGGACTCATCAACGTGCTTATCGGTGAGAAAATTGAGATCGTCGAACTTCTTGAGAGCGAGTCGAATCAGGAGCACAAGAGCGACAAATACAATCGTGTAGACATCAAGGCGAAAGATTCGGAAGGGCGTATTATTTTAGTTGAGATTCAGCAGAGTCGTGAACTCGACTATCTTCAGCGGATGCTCTATGGTGTGGCAAAGACCATAACGGAGCACATGGGAAAGGGCTTTGGCTACGATCAAGTGAAGAAGGTATATAGTATCAATATTCTGTACTTCGACCTCGGTGAGGGTGCCGACTATCTCTATCATGGACAGACAACATTGGTTGGTGTCCACACCAAGGATACGCTTCAACTGACACAGCATGAGCAGGACGACCTGCACGTGGTGACTCCGGAGGACGTCTTCCCAGAATACTTCGTCATCCGTGTGAATGAGTTTAACAAATTGGCCGTCACACCGCTGGAGGAGTGGTTGGAGTACCTGAAAGACGAGTATATTCGTCCCGACACGACGGTTCCTGGCTTGATAGAGGCCCGCGAACGTTTGGAGTATCTCAAGATGTCAGACGAGGATCGCCGTGTCTATGACAATTACCTCGATACCCTTATCCGCGATACCGATGTCATGAAGACCAAATTGCTTGAAGCAGAAATCCAAGGCCGGAAACAAGGAGAGGCAAAAGGTCGGGCAGAAGGCATGGCTCAAGGCATGGCTCAAGGTATGGCTCAAGGTATGGCTCAAGGCAAGGCTGAGGCCAATCTTGAGAATGCCCATAAGATGAAGGAACTTGGTGTGCCTCCTGCTATTATCTCTCAGGTGACAGGCTTGACAGAGGAAGAGATTGAAGAGATGTAACCAAAGGCATTGGCGAGTTGAAATATCTAGGGGACATGGTCTGCGATATAGGCCATGTCCTCTTTTTGGTATGCTCTAGTCCCTGATTCATATAAGAGGGAGTGCAAAAATGGCGGAAAACCACTATTGTGCAGTTCGGGGGAAAGCCTTACCTTTGTAGCCGAAATAGTTTGGGAGAAACTCCTAATGGATAAATCAATGTATAATTATAATTTATTAACTAAGCCCTACGCATCACGGTTAAGCGGGAAATAATGAAAAAAGTTTTTTTAAGTTTGTTGGTGAGTATGTGTTTTTCACTTTATGCAGAGGCACAGGTCAAAGTAGCAGAACCGGAATTCGCCGAGGAGACAATGCTGCTGACTTCTGACACTGAGGGCGTTCTGCTGAAGCGTGAAAATGGCTCTATTAAGACCAAGGCCGGTGCTGGTTTGTATATAGTGGGAATTGGTAAGGTAAAGTCTCGTCTCTCGTTACCTGGTATCAAGTCTGTTAACACCGTAAAGGTTCCCTCCAATGCCCGTCTTCTTATCAAGGGTAAGGACAATGCCACGGATCCCAATTCCTATATAAGTATATTCAAGTTTGAACTCACCAAGAGTGAACGCAGATACCAACTTGCCGAAGCAGGTACATTTACGGGAACAGAAGCAAACAATACTGCTGCAGTGGATTTCCAGGCCAAGAAGTATGGTGAAAGTTCATACATTATTCAGTTGAGAGACCTCGAGCCAGGTGAGTACGGTATCCTCATCGGTGATCCAAACAGCCAGACCAGTAAGAACAGCATGAAGATCACGACCTTTACGGTGGAATAATCACCAACAGTCACATAAAAACTCAGAATAATGAAAAAGATTATTTCCTATCTTGCCTTATGGCTGTGTGCTGGATTGCTGGTTGCAGGTTGCACCAAAGACAGCGAGAAAGAAGTGACGGGTACCATTAACGGATTCGTCAGTGATTATGCTAATGCGAACGCTCCCATTGCCGGCGTGACGGTAACACTCAACATGAAAGGACTGACGAAGACGACGGGTAGCGACGGGCGCTACGAGTTCCGCGATCTGGAGCCGGGAACTTATTCATTGTCGTTCGTTTCTAACAACTATCAGTCCACCACCAAACAGGTAACGGTCTATGCCGGGCAGACAGCCATCTGCGATGCACAACTTGACAGGGCCAGTGCCATGATCGACATCAATCCCCGTACGCTGGTCTTCGGCAAGGACATCGACCAGGCATCCATCTCCATCGTCAACAACAGTAACAATTCTTTCGCATATTCCTTCTCTAATTGTCCTGACTACATCAAGGTGACCCCCATATCCGGAACTATTGCCGCCAAGGGTCAGCAGGCCATCAGCATCAGCATTAATAACAGAAAGGCCATCAACGAGGAGAAGAACGGTCAGATGACGCTGAACGTGGGCAGCGACTCTTATACCATCAGTTTCACCATTGAGCCCTATCAGGCAGAAGGCATAAACATTGATGTCTCGCCACAGACCCTGTCTTTCGACAAGGACACCGAGCAACTGACATTCTCCATCACCAACAACAGCAACCGCAGCGTGGATTACACCGTATCGAGCAATCTCGACATCCTTACCGTAACCCCGTCTGCAGGGACCTTGGATGCTGGTGCCAAGAATACCGTCACCGTTGCTGTCACAGACAGGAAGGCAGTAACAGAAAAGCGCACAGGACAAGTTACTATCACTGTCGAGGGCAACACATTCGTTGTAGCCGTCAGTGTCGACAAGTACGAGGAAGGTGGTTCTGGTGTAGATCCGAATCCAAACCCGAATCCAGAACCGGGTGAGATTTCAACTACTCGTGGCCTCCTGGCTTATTACACATTTGACAATGACAATGCTGATAATGCTTATCGTGACAATGATCATGGATATATTGTCGAAAAAGCATCGTTTATTACTGATACCCCTAACGGTAAAGGCAAGGCTCTATCACTTGAGCGTGGAAGTTTTGTCAACATCCCATCAAATCTGTTAGATGAGAAGAACACATTTACAGTCAGTTTGTGGCTTAAAGACTTTGGCGCTGGGTTTATTTTTAGGACAGAATATGAATGGGGTTATTTTATTGACCAGATTCCTATCAGTTCTCCATCTATTTACGTCAATAATGAGGATAAATTAGATATATCATATAGTAAATATGGTTGGAAGACTTCTAAATTCTCTATCAAACCGTATCAGTCACCTGACTGGCACATGTTGACCGTTGTTTGGGACAGTTCTGCAGAGAAAATGCTTATATATTTAGACGGGAAGCGTGTAGATTCAATAGGCGAGAGTGGGATTTATTCTCAAGGTGAGAGCATGCAAATTGGCGGAACAGACCCGATGAAGGCTGATAACGTTCGCATTCACAGTGTTGCCCTTAGCGACGCAGAGGTCGCAGAGATCTATGCCGCAGAGAGCAAAAAGTAAACTGTTTCTCTTAACATAAGCAAGTAGACAACTATGTTTATCCTATAAATATTTCTGGTGCGCAGCCATTGTTGCCTTCACAGCAGCAATGGCTGTCACTATTCCTAAAACAAACTATTATGAAACGAGCAAAATTATTATTATTCCTACTGATGCTGCTGGCGCCGATGTGTGGCCGGGCAGCGGAACAAGGCTATGCCGTCTTTGATCCGGCAACGGGTACGCTGACTTTCAGTTATGGTGAAAAACCGGCGGGAGAGTATGTGTATGATACTGATAACACAGGGGAGTTTGGTCCTTCATGGACTGAGAAGCTGAGGAAAGTTGTGTTTGAGTCATCTTTTGCCAAAGCACGACCTAGAACCACAAAATGGTGGTTTGTTGCAGCATCAGAATTGATAGTAATAGACGGACTTCAGAATCTGAATACAAGCCAAGTGGTGAATATGTTAGGTATGTTTGACGGGTGCAGCAGCCTGACGAGTCTTGATGTGAGCCATTTCGATACAAGCAATGTGACCGATATGGCAAATATGTTCTGTGATTGTAGCGCCCTTACAAGTCTTGACGTGAGTCATTTTGATACTGGCAATGTTGAAGATATGAGAGGAATGTTTTCTGGATGCTCTGGCTTGACGAGTCTTGACCTTAGCAGTTTCAATACTCACTATGTTACTTGTAATGCTAGAGACGACATGTTCCTTGGCTGTAATAGCTTGCAGACGATTTATGTTGGTGAGAATTGGGACCTTGAGTGTATAAATTATCCACAAAATATTAAAGTGGTATTAGCGGGTGAGGTAGTTAATAAAGAACAGGGCTATGCCGTTTTCGATCCTACGACTGGTACGCTGACTTTTAGGTATGGTCAAAAGCCGTCAGGGAATTATGTATATGACACTGATGACACAGGTGACTGGCCTATTTGGTCAAATAAAAATCTGAAGAAGGTTGTGTTTGATGAATCTTTTGCCAAAACACGTCCCCAATCAGTACGAGCGTGGTTTTCAGGTGCAACAGAGCTGATGGAAATAGAAGGTTTAGAATATCTAAATATAAGTCGCGGGATAAGTATGGTCAATATGTTTTACGGGTGCAGTAGCCTGACAAGCATTGACTTGAGCCATTTCGATACAAGCAGTATAAAATATATGGCATCGATGTTTGCAGGCTGTAGTAGCCTGACGAGCCTCGACTTGAGCCATTTCGATACAAGCAAACTCGAAGATTGTAGTGAAATGTTTAGCGGTTGTAGTGCCTTGACGAGTGTTGACCTGCGATATTTCTATTCTCGACATCTCGGTCATTGCAGAAAAATGTTTAGTGGTTGTAGCAGCCTTACTAGCCTTGACCTTAGATCTTTCAACACCTATAGGGCGAGTATGGATGACATGTTTACAGGCTGCGATAACTTGAAGACAGTTTATATCGGTGATGATTGGAGGTTGGAAGGGATGACTTATCCATCTGATTTGGAGTTGGTTGTCTCGAAGAAACGCGGCTTTGCCGTTTATGATCCGGACACAGGTACGATGACCTTCAAATATGGTGACAGGCTCTCTGGCAAGAAGTTGTATTTTACAGATTATTATTTTGATGACGATCAGGATTGGCCAACTTGGAAAAATCATGAATTTGGCTGTACTATAAAGAAAGCAGTGTTTGATCCTTCATTTGCAGAAGCACGTCCTAAAACCACAAGGGGATGGTTTGCTTTAGGGGGTGACTATCTTACCGAAATAGAAGGAATTGAATACCTGAACACAAGCGAAGTGATAGATATGAGCCTTATGTTTATGGAACAAAGGGTCCTGACAAGCATAGACTTAAGCCACTTCGATACAAGCAAGGTGTTAAATATGGACTCGATGTTTGAGTCCTGTAGTGGTTTGACAAGCCTCGACTTGAGCCATTTTGATACTAGTAATGTAATAAATATGAGGGATATGTTTATTGCTTGTACCAACTTGACATATCTTGACTTGAGCAGTTTCGACACTGGAAATGTTGAATATATGGACTATGCATTCGCTTTTTGTGATAAACTGCAGACTATCTATGTCGGTGACAAATGGAGTACGGCGAAGATCTATAAAGGCAATAACGTGTTTGAAGGCAGTACAATCCTTATTGGTGGTAAAGGAACAATATATGCTGATGATCATTTTGACTATGATTATGCTCACGCTGACGGCGGAGCAGAAGACCCGGGCTATCTCACTTTAGTCAACGCTGACGGGACCTATCCGCCAAAACAAACAGCACAGGATGCCGAAGGCGCTATATTTAGAATCTTGGAGGATAATAGCGCTGAACTATTTAATGGTTCTCAGGTGAAAGGCGATTATGTAATTCCTGAGACAGCAATGATAAACGGTGTGGAATACCCTGTGACAAGAATCAGAGAACAGGCTTTCTATTTTAATAAAGATCTGACTTCAGTAACTATTCCCAATAGTGTGAATTACATCGGCGATTATGCATTTGCTGGTTGTAATGGACTGTCAAAAGTTGTTTCACAGATTGAGGATCCCAAATATCTTTATGGTACCCAATTTGCAATATGGGATCCTGATTTGCAGAAATGGATATTCAATATTCCTGCCACGCTTTATGTTCCAGAAGGAACTGCGGATAAATATATTAATAATCTATGGTATCCTAGATTCTCTGGTATTATAGAGGGAGAATCAACTGTTAGAATGTTTATCAATGATCATATAAGATATACGGTAGAGGCAGACGGCACTGCAGCAGTTGCAGAAGTTAATATAGATTATGGATCTGATGTTCTGATCATTCCAGAAAGCGTTACATTTGAAGGTACGACGTATGTTACTACCAAAATCAGGAGTAGAGCTTTTTACTTTTATGATGACTTGCATTCCCTGACAATTCCAGCCACAATAACAATTATAGAAAATCGGCTTGACATTTATGACAATAATTTCACATCAATCAGCGTGGCGGAGGGTAATCCTGTCTATGACTCTCGTGAAAACTGCAATGCTATCATTGAAACGGCTACAAACACTCTGGTCCTAGGTTGTAAGAATACGAATATCCCATCGACAGTAACAGCCATCGGTGAAAGGGCTTTCCGTAATTGCGCAGACCTTACTTCCATTAAATTCCCTGATAATCTGGTAAGTATTGGTGAGTTGGCTTTTGAGGAAACAGGGTTGATCTCTGTTGAACTTCCTGCCAGATTGTCAAGTATAGGCTTTAAAGCTTTTGTTTGCAATAAACTTGTCAGTGTTGTCTCCAGGATTGAGAACCCATTTAATTTCGAGGATGAAACTAAATTCTCTGCTTATGATTATTATAATAATGGATATTACAATCACTCTTCCAATGCTACGTTGTATGTCCCTGCCGGAACCTCTGAAGAATATAAGAAGATGGGCTGGGCTGTTCAGTTCGCTAAGATTGTGGAGGGAGAGCCTGGAGAGGTCTTCAAGGAAAGCGGTTCAGTATATCAGGCACAGTCTGAGAACACGGTATCCATCATGGCAAGCGATGTGGTTGAGGCTGAGTACATGATTCCTGAGACGGTTAATCATGATGGTACGGATTATACTGTGACGGCTATCAACAATAATGCTTTTAAGGATCATGTTGCTTTGACGACAGTGTCGATTCCCGAAACGGTTGTCACCATCGGCGACGGGGCCTTTGCGGGATGCTCTAATCTCTCTGCCATCTATGCCTATGCTGCTGAGCCGGCTCATCTGACAACGGCTGCCTCGAGAACCAGAGCCACAGCCTCATCGGTGTTCGAGGGCGTCGACAAGGAAAACTGTGTGCTCTATGTGCCGAAGGGCTGTGTGGAGAAGTACCGTGCTGCCGAAGGCTGGGGTGAGTTCGTCCATATCGTAGAGATGGAAGGTACTGGCATCAATGGCCTGATCAATGAAGGGAACGTCTTTGATGTCTACGACCTGAGTGGTCGCAGGGTCCGCACTGCCGTCTCTTCGCTCGACGGTCTGCCTAAGGGCATCTACATCGTGAAGGGCAAGAAGATGATCTTAAGGTGACTTATGGCTTGGAGCCTTTCTGCCAGACGGCCTTCACCCCTTCGCAGAAGTCGTAGAGGATGGGGCCGTTCTTCGTGCCGCTGCCAGTGTTGATACGGCGGCCAGAGGGGAGGAAGCCGCAGATGAAGCGGCTGATGTGGCGGGCGATGTTGAACTCCTTCGGATCGTCCACGCCGATGCTCTCCACCCGCAGGCTGAAACGGCCGATGCCCTCAATCACCACCGTCTGTCCGTCGGACAGGCGGTGTTTCATCATGTCCTGCAGTTCGGTCACGCCCCTGATGAAGTCGCCTCGCGAGATGCCGCAGTTGGTGGCGGCTTCCTCCGCCAGTTCCTTCATGGTCACCTCGCCCTGACTCACTGCCTTGGCGAAATACTTACCGTATGACTTACTGCTCTTGATGTTGTTCCTGACTAATCTGATATGTATTGCCATGATTTTTTCGAAAGTTACACTTTTTGTTGTAATGTTCTTATTATCAGTTATTTAAGTTGAGTGTATCTTTTTATAAAAGTTACACTAGCATACACGCTTACAAAACAACTTGTTTTGTTCTCATTCTGATAGGCTCCATGACTGTTGGAAGGCATCTCTGACGGTACAAAACAACTTGTTTTGTGGTTTAAGCAGGTATCTCCTTGATTCTGAAGGCCGATCCCCGATTGCGTCGCTTGCTGTCGTAGCCCATCTTGACCAGCCTGCGTCCCAGTTCCATGTCGGTGCCCTTGGTGATGACGAAGGTGGGGAATTCCTTTGACAGTCGCTTCATGATGTCCTGCAGAAGCTGGGGCTTGGCATCTAGGGGCGTCTCCTCTGGTGGCAGGAAGACGAGTCTTATCATCTCTTCGTAGTTGTTCACCTGCTGGAACTGCTGGTTCTGCTCGATGAGGCGGGCGTTCTCCTCGTCGTCCATCCAGTAGCGGCGGCCCTGTTGCAGTTCGGCTACGAGTTGGGCGTAGACCTGCTCGTGGTCGATGGTGCCCGTGTTGTCGATCTCGTCGGCATAGACGCAGACGAAGCGACGCGAGCCTGTGGGATCCGTCAGCGGGCGGCAGTTGTTGGTGGTGGCGATGAACGAGGCAAACCTCTGGCGCTCTTCCATCACCTTGCCGTAGGGCGGACGGAACTTCACGTCGTGCTTCGAGATGAGGTATTTCAGGATCGGCTGCTGCGACTTCGACATGGCGTCGAACTCGTCGATGTTGATCAGGGCGTAGGAGGACATGGCGAGGTAGATGTCGTTGTCGTTCTTCATCGAGAGACGGTCGTTGTAGTACATCTGCAGCCAGCCTGGCAGCAGGCGGCTGCAGAAACTGGTCTTGCCCGATCCCTGGGGGCCGATGAGCAGGGGCACGATGGCGTTGCCGTGCTGCCGGTCCTTGCCCAGCCACTGTGCCACCATCGAGAGCATCCACTTGTGGAAGTCCTCCTCCCAGTAGGGACTGGTGGTCTTGACGCGGCGGGCCAGTTCGCCGACGTAGTCGTGGCGGCCGCTCCACTTGGGCAGGTGCGACAGGTAGTCCTCCATCGGGTAGTAGCGTGGGATGAGGTTCGAGTCGATATATCGGCTGAGATCCCTGTCCCATGAGTCGACGCCGGCCTTCAGCGCCTTGATGGCCATCGTGTTACGGGCGGCCTGGTCGAGGGGCTGGAATCCGTAGCCGACGGCGTTCATGCGGTATTCGGGCGTGCCTGTCATCACGTTCAGCCGCAGGGTGTAGTGCTCCTTCATATAGGCTTCGGTCTTGAAGGCGAGCAGGGCGGAGGGTCGTGTGTATTTCATGGGCACGGCCTCGAGCGTCTTCTTCAGGTAGGCAGTCCTGAAGGCCGACTCTATCGCTTCGCGCTGCTCCTCGCCGCCGAGCATGGGTATGAACGAGGCGACGCGTGCGGCCCATGCCTGTGGCAGTCCCATCTGACGGCAGCCGTCGGCCAACTGTTCGAGGACGGCCGTGCTGAAGAGTTCGTCGTCGCGGATGCCGATGTGGGCGGCGACGGCAGCGTCGAGGCAGTCGTGGAATCGTCGCATGCGGCTGGTACGCAGGCTGAGGCCTGGTATTTCCTCGGGATAGTTGTAGTCGCTGATGTCTTCCTGCTGGCTCTTGAACTCGGGTGAGTCTTCGGGCTCCGTACTGACGGAGATGAAGAGGGCCGAGGGGTTGTAGAAGGGCTTGGGGTCGTAACTCACGCGGCAGCAACTCTCTTCTGTCGGCTCATGGTCTGCCAGGGGCGTGCCCAACTGGGTGGAGTAGATGTAGTGCAGTTTGCGATAGGCGTTGGTAAGGGCTGTTGGCGTCAGTTCGCCGTCGCTGATGGTGTAGGGGCAGACGATGTGCAGCGAGTGTCCGTCGTGTCCGATGAAACAGAGCAGGGTGTAAGGCAACTGCGTGGCGAGGCGCTTGTATTCCTCGACGGTCACCAGGTCGCGCAGGTTCTCCAGGGACAGCAGCACGAGGGTGTTGGTGCTCTTGGCAGTCAGTTCGCCGTTCATCTTCTGCCATTCGGCGGCAAAGCATACGTCTTTCATGTAGTTGCTGGCGTATGACTGACGGAAGGTGCCGTCTTTCAACTGTGCAACAAAATCGTCGAGTTCTTCGCGTGTGTACCTCTTTTCATTTCTCTCGTTGTTGATAATGGTGATTCGCATTTTCTTGGTGTTTTGTTCTTGGTTCGTAATTGTATGCAAAGGTACTGAATCTTTGCGATATTTGCAAGAGTTTTGCGGAAAATCTTCGAAAATGGTTATAAATAGTGTAACTTTTGAGAAAAGTTACACTGCTGTTAACGTGTTTTGTTTCAGTTAGCTACAATGAAAAGTGTAACTTTTTCTATTTTCCTATAAATCTTTCTCTGTCGATATCGGAAAGGTATGATATGCTTGTCTCCCAATAGTAGGGGGGGGCTGAAAAATAGCGGAAAACCACTATTGCGGGATTCGGGGGAAAGCCTTACCTTTGTAGCCGATAATTTAGTTGCTATTAACTTAAAAAAAGAAGTAATGAAGAAAATTGGATTTTACGCCGGGCTCATACTCGGAGCCTTAGGCTTACAACCTGTAGCAGGCCAGTCGCTCAAGATATGGAATAAAGACAATTCGATTGTCAATGTAATTGACTTGAAAGAAGAGCCGGTAATTGCTATATTGGATAATTCAATCCATATCACTACATCAGAATATGTGCTGGATTATGGTATTGGTGAAGCCCGAAGGTTTACATACGACGTTCTTGACACAGGAATCAAAGACCTGCTCTTTCCCACAGACTGTCGTCAGGAGGGTCTCTATATCATTATTAATAATGTGAAGTCAAAGAGCAGTATTGGACTTTATGGCATCAATGGAATGGCAATCCCTGTAAATGCGGAGCAGCGAGGTGATGGCTATGCCATATCGCTTGAGGGCCTGTCATCGGGTGTGTATCTCTTAAATGTAAATGGTAAGACAACTAAAATCCTGAAGAAATGAAAAAGTTCATCATGCTACTTTGTGCACTTTTGGGCACAATCTGTGTTCATGCAGATGACGATGTTCCCGCCATCTTGTTCTTCCACAATGACAGCATCATTCAGAGTTTCCTTCGCTCTGAGGTTGACAGTCTGGGCTATTCATATATAGACATCAAGGGAGAAAAGCAAAATGAATTGACGACACAATTGGTGTATTTGAAAGACACTGTTATTCAAATACCTTTGGCAGAAATTGACAGTGTAATATATACGCCGCCATCTTATTCATGCTGGGTGTTGACAAGATATCCTAAAGATATTGGTCATTACAAGGCGACACTCTGTGGTACTTTGGGTGGCAAATTTGCGCCTGATGCAGTCATCAAAGAGACAGGATTCTTAATTACCTGTTATTCTAAGGGAGAAAAGAATACTGAAAAAGTAACCGTAGGTAAATTTATAGGGGATTTTGAAAAAGAGGTTGATTTTAAGGAACCGGAATATGGATGTGAGAGTATATACTATTATAGGGCTTATGCTGTTGTGAATGGTAACAGGTATGTGGGAGCCGAAAAACCTATATTCCTTAGTCCGATAATATTGACTGCGTACAGTGCAAAGGTCTCAAAGGAACCGATAACAGAAAATGAATGCTCGGTAACCGTTTACGGCGAATTGGCATTGAGTCATCGAAAAGAGATCGAAGAAGCAGGTTTCCCAATGGGCTTCTTTGTCAGTAAGGAAGATAATCCCGAAGCAGATGGCGATGATGTACAGAGATATGATGGAAAACTTAACGACAATGGCCTTATTGAAAGTGTTCTCAATGGTTTGGAACCAGGAACAAAGTATTACTATCGTCCTTTCATTGAGACTTGTAAGATAATATATGGTGGAACAGGTTACTTTGTTACGCCACCTCAGATTATAGTGAAGACAGGCGGATATGAATCTAAAGCAACCACGGCTACATTGAAATTCTCTACGGATATAAAAATGGAAGAGGGTCAGTTAAACTTTTATGCTCCTGTTGGAATCCAAATAGAAAAGGAACCTAATGTTCCGACAGAAGCGAGTAAACATTATGAAACTGATTTTTGGCTATCGAAAGACCTTCATGCAGATTATTCCGTAGAGGTTAATAGTTTACTCCCTGAGACGACGTATAATTATCGTGCCTATACCGAATTAAAGGGGAAAGTGTATTATGGGGAAACGAAATCATTCACTACAAAAGAACTCGAAGTAATCACTTATGAGGCAACTAATGTTACATCAACGAATGCGCGTATTTCGGGAGAACTGATGGAAGTGGAAGCCATTCGAGAAGGTGAATATTATGGTTTCTATTATGATACCCAGGCTAATGTGGATAAGAATTCGCATGTCATCCACGATAAATTCAAAGAAGGCAGCAGCCCGTCTTTCTACTTGGATATGGCGGAAGTTATCGAACTTACTCCGGGGACAACATATTATTATCGGGCATTTGTTACGTACGGGAACAAAACCTATTTTGGAGAAGTCAAGCAGTTCACAACAGAGGAAGAAGGATTTTATGGTGAATTGGGCATATTTGAACTGAAAGGTCATGTCAAGGCGTATTCATTTCTTTCAGAAGATGGGAGTGTTCTTAATACCCGTACATTTGATGAGAATGGTATGTGGCTGACATTTGGTGATGTGACGATTAATAGTATTTTCCCATATGGGATTGAACGTGATAAATATGGTCGTATTGTTAGAGGTGTTTATGCAGATAATGGTGACTACGAAGAATACACTTATGATGACAAGGGAAGGGTGATAAAGTATGTCCAGACATATGATGGCGGTGGCGAAAGTCATACCATCTATTACGATGAAAGCGATACGATAGTTAAAAGAATAGTGAAATGGTTAGGTGTAGATAGAGAGTATTTCGATGATTATGAATTAACATATTCAAATCATGTAAAGGACAGCCATGGCAATTGGACTAGCCGATCAGTGCATCACACTGACCCAAATGTGGGTAATTATAATGAGGTGAGACAAATAATATATTATAAGTAACAATATGAAAATGAAAAAGTATTTGTTTTTGATTCTGGCAGCAACGCTGTTTGCTGCCTGTGGTGGTGATGATGACGATGTAATTAACGGTTCAAAACCAATAAAGTCATCTGTGAGTGGTTTTGCAGATTATGCCTCTTGGGTTGGCAAGGACTTCTCGATGATAAAGAGTCAATTGAATGATCCTGTCAATATTAAAAAGAATTCTCCAGCGTATGGTTATACAAGTTATTATTATGAAAATCTTGATGATGGGAATACGACCTCTTTGTATATAGACGTTAATAATGAAACGGACAAAGTTATTAGTCTAAGCCAAAAATTGGCAAATAATGTTTTCTTGGCAGAAGACATTATAAATTACTTTGGCGAAAACTACTACTGTTATGAAGATGATAGTGGGTCTTATACGTTTGGAAACAAATCAATTTCAGAAGAATGCACTATAGGTATAATTCTAACCGTAAGAGGGAGAATATCGATATATTATTGGGATATAGTTGAATCCCATAATATGTATTAAATTAACTTTATTATGTCTACACTTAAGTTTCGTCGTATAAACGGAGTGGGACAGCGAAATGCGTATTAACTTCTGAAATTTAAAAACTAAAAACAATTCAATTATGAAGAAACAGTTACTTTTATTCGTGATGATGTTGCTGCCGATGGCAGCGAGTGCGGATACGAAAGGGACATGTGGAACTAACGTTACCTACACCTACGATTCGTCCACGCATACTCTAACCATATCGGGTACTGGAACCATGGCCAATAAGCAAGCACCTTGGTTTATTTATAGATCAGAGATTGTTAAAGTCGTTATCGAGGATGGCGTAACGAGCATAGGAGACAAGGCTTTTGAATATTGTAGTAGTCTGAGCTCCATCACGATCCCTAACAGCATAACGAGCATAGGATGGTATGCTTTTAAATTTTGCAGCAGCCTAACCTCCATCACAATTCCTAACAGCGTAACGAGCATAGGAGGCTATGCTTTCTATGAATGCAGCAGCCTGACCTCTATCACAATCCCCGACGGTGTATGGAGTATAGAAGAAAACGTTTTCGGATATTGCAGCAACCTGACCTCCATCACGATTCCAAGTAACGTACGGAGAATAGAAAAGTATGCTTTCGTAGGTTGCAGCGGTCTAACCTCTATCACGATCCCCGACCGCGTATGGAGCATAGGAGACCATGCATTCTCTGGATGTATCGGCCTGACCTCCATCACGATTCCCAACAGCGTAACGAAAATCGGAGAGTGGGCTTTCTCTGGTTGCAAAGGCCTGACCTCCATCACTATTCCCAACGCCGTAACGACAATAGGAAACGATGCTTTTACTAATTGTAGTGGCCTGACCTCCATCACGATCCCCAACAGCGTAACGAGTATAGGAGACTTTGCTTTCTCTGGTTGCAGTGGCCTGACCTCCATCATAGTTGATGGAGGTAATACAGAGTACGATTCTCGCAATAGCTGTAACGCGATTATTGAGACATCGTCCAATAGGTTGATTACAGGATGTAAGAATTCTATTATTCCAAACAGTGTAACGAGCATAGGAAACGGGGCTTTCTCTGGTTGCAGCTACCTGACCTCCGTTGCGATCCCCTACGGCATAACGAGCATAGGAGACGAAGCTTTCAAATATTGTATCAGCCTAACCTCTATCACAATTCCCAACAGCGTAACGAGTATAGGAGACGCGGCTTTCGGATATTGTGGTAGTTTGACATCCATCACGATCCCCAATAGCATAACGAGCATCGAAGGCTGGGTTTTTCAGAGCTGCAGCAGCCTAACCGCCATCACAATCCCTAACAGTGTAACGAGCATCGAAAACTGGGCTTTCAAAGATTGCAGCAGTCTGACCTCCGTAACGATAGGCAACAGTGTAACAAGCATTGGATGGGGTGCTTTCGAAGGCTTCAGCAAACTGATCGATGTCTATTGCTTAGCGGAAGACGTACCATATACAGACACTGATGCCTTCGATAGTTCGAATATAGAAAACGCCACCTTGCATGTGCCTGCGGCATCACTTAACGATTATTCAAATTCTGGACCTTGGAGTAAATTCAAAAACATAGTGGCAATAGGCAGTGGTGAAACTGGAGAAATAGAGAATCGCGTTGTACAGGTTAGAGCAAATCCTGTTATGATTCAGGTTGAAGGTAGTGTGCTTACTGTTTCTGGGGTAGAAGTGGGATCTGCTATTAAAATCTATGATACGTTAGGTAGGTTGGTTGGTTCGGCCATAGCATCCGCAGGTTCAACGCCCCTCTTCACTTTGCTTAAAAGTGGAGATATTGGCATAGTGAAGATTGGTGAGAAAACAATAAAAGTGGTAGTAAGATAGCCGAGTTGTCGGAGTTGGAGTAATCTAATTATCTCTTTATGGCTTGAAGCCTTTCTGCCAGACGGCCTTCACGCCGTCGCAGAAGTCGTAGAGGATATGGCCAGCATGGATGCGACGACCAGAACACAAAAAGAACCTCTTTTGTTTGTCCATCTGAGTCACACAACGAAATTTTCGTATTTTATCTGCCACCCTGCCACCCGACGCTTGAAAAACCTTTAAATAAAGGGCAAACAGGGCGGTGGCAGATGGGTGGCAGATAAAAACACGAAAATAAAAACACAAATTTTAAGGACATTTGCAAGTTAAAGACCTCTTCTGCAAAAATGGCGGGAAACCACTATTGTATGATTCGCGGAAAATCACTACCTTTGTCGGCAGAATATTTGACTATTAACTTAAATAATATAGAGTATATGAGAAAGTTGCTATTAGCCATTATGTTGGCCACATTCCTTCCAATGGCGGGGGATGATGTAGTTATTAAAGATGGAGAAATTGTTCAAAATGTGGTTGAGATTAAAGGTGTTTATTATTATATAGGTGGTGAAGCTGGAGTTGAGGTTATAGCTTCTCCTAATGGCTATTCTGGCCAATTGGAGATTCCATGTTATATTTCTGTTCTTGAACAATTTGAAACTTGGCGAGGGACAATGATTGATAGTAAAGTCCTGTGGGTTATGGGAATCAGTTCTAATGCCTTAGATGGTTGTACAGGTTTAACCTCTATGAGTATTGACATGAAGTATTGGTACGATCGTGCTATTCCTGCCGGATTGCTTAAGGATTGTACAAGTCTTAAGGAAATAAACATAACTAATTCCGATTATTACCGTTCCCCGATCGGTAGTGTCGCAATTCTTAAAGGATATAAGGATAAAGCAGATTATAATAATTTGGTTACAGGATGCAAAAACACTGTCATACCAAATTCCGTAACGATGATCTCATCCGGGGCTTTTGCTGGTTGTAAGGGACTAAGTGAGATCACAATTCCAAGTAGTGTGACTTGGATTGGTGAAGAAGCTTTTCGGGATTGTAATGATCTTAAAACTGTTACTGTCTGCGGCAATGATTCTGAAGGTATATATATTGAGAATGGTGCTTTTGCGGGCTGCTCGGGTCTTACAGCCATCTATGTATATGCTACGGAGCCAGCAAAGCTGTCAACGGCTAGAACTGGCGGTTCGTCGGTGTTTGAGGGAGTGGATAAAGAAAACTGCGTACTTTACGTGCCGAAGGGCAGCGTGGAGAAATACCGTGCCGCTGAAGGTTGGGGTGTGTTCAGCCATATCGTCGAGATGGAGGGAAACACCAGTATTGGTGGACTGTCACCTGACGGAGAGACGTTTGTAACGGAGGGTGGCGTTTTATATCAGATCCTTTCAGACAATACGGCTTCTCTCTATAGTGCTCAATCTGTTGAAGTTGGTTCGTACACGATTCCGTCTATTGTATTCGACAATGGGAAAGAGTACACGGTAACGGAAATTGCCGCAGAAGCCTTCAAAGACAATGTAGGCATAACGGAGGTGACCATTCCAGAAATGGTGACTTCGATAGGTTCTGGTGCCTTTGCTGGCTGTTCGGGTCTTACAGCCATCTATGTTTATGCGACGGAACCAGCAAACCTGTCAACGGCTGCTTCAAGAACCAGGGCTGGTGGCTCGTTGGTGTTTGAGGGCGTGAATATGGAAAGCTGTGTGCTCTATGTGCCGAAGGGGTGTGTAGAGAAATATCGTGCTGCTGAAGGTTGGGGTGAGTTTACCCATATTGTCGAGATGGATGAAGGTACCTGTATCAGTGGCCTGATAACTGACGGAGAGGCGTTTGATGTCTACGACATGAGTGGTCGCAAGGTCCGCACTGCCACTTCATCCCTTGACGGCCTGCCAAAAGGTATCTATGTCGTTAATGGAAAGAAAGTGATGAAGTAAGTAGTGTAAGAATACAAAGAAATAGTGAATGATATCAAATAGTATTAATCAATTGTAATGGTTATGAAAAAAGTTTTGGTAAAAGTGAGTGTTATAGCACTAGTAAGTTTGTTCTTGTTGTCTTGTGGCAAGGGTGGAAGTGACTCTGATGCGATTGATGACGGAATCTTCGGCTCCGCCGGAGCCGAATTCGTGGATGTTTTTCTAAATGAGCCCAATAAGGAAGAAATAGGTATAGCCATGGTAAATGAAGTTGAAGGGGAAATGCTGAAGAAATATCCTGAATATGAAGATATGCATTTCAGGGCCAGACCTGAAATCCAAAGAGAAATTAATCAGAGATATGCAGAAGCGGAAAAGAAATATGATTATTCTGCCATGAAGGAAAAGTGGGATAAACGTATTGCTGAGTTGGTCGCAGAATTACAGACCATAGAGATTCCTGTGAAGGTGGAGGAGGGTACCCCGCTTAAATTGTTGTCACCCATAAAACTCGATGAATTAGTAGATAATAAGGGTTTTGTTCTGGGTTTTACTGCGGAATTGACTGAGGATGTTATGTTGCCAACAAATAAATACCCGGAACTCAAATTAATGGATAAGGATGATAATGTAATACATACGATTTCCGTATCTGGTAAAAACATGAAATCACCAAAGGATGGTCTGGAAAAAGGCAGTCAGATTGTCATGAAAGCCTATCTTTATCTGAAAAAGGAAGAAATTAAGGATTATTTCTCAGCCAAATACATGATGCTGACATGGAACACCTACTATGTAGAGGATGGTAAGTTGGGGCCAGTGCGGGTCGGAATGTCCTATACAGATCTGCCAAAATCAGAACCATGCCTCTATGACAAGTTCGAGTATAAGAAAGAATTGATAGAGAACGAAATGGAGGGAGACTATGAAGTTGAATCGTGTACCTTTTTCAATGATGGCAAGGAATACTTCAGCGCAGAACTTGAAGAAGGTAAGGTGACATCAATTGTTTTGGATGAAAATTCGAAAGACCTCCGTACGATTGAAGATTATCATGTCGGTTATGATCTGTTAAATCTTTATCAAACATGGGTTCGTGGTAGTTCGGGCTATCCAGTGGTTAAGGACATTAGAGAATCGTTGAATTGGGAAAACTATTATGAAGGTGAGGTGTTTGTGACTATTGGTAGATACACGTTCTATGTTCCTTCTGATAAGACTTATAAAGAGTTCCCGAGAACGCGCCATGATTTTAAAGCCGGAGCAACGATCAGTCGAATTGTATGTAAATAAATTCATATAGGAGGAAGACAGGAAGCGGTATATCAGAAGATAATAAAAAATCTATGGCATAATAATATTAACTTGAACAATTAAAAGAAAGATTGAGTATGAAAGTGAAAGAATGGTTAGATCGTAACGTCGATTTCAAAAGAGAAGAAACAGAAGTGCGTGACAATAAAGAATATTGTCTCACATTGGCTGTTGTGGGTGCTTTAATGGGTGTAGTAACAGGAATAATGGCTGTTATTTTCCAGTTTGTTATTAGCAGTAAGGCGAGTCAAGAACTATGGACTAATATTATTGCGTCAGTATGTGTGGTTACGATGCTTGCATACGCAATCTATCTTCTCTTGCCAATGTTCAAGAATTCGCAAATAGACATAGGAAGTAAGGTGGTCACATCATTACTCTCATTAGTCTGCCTTGCCGTACCCTTTGTAATAGGCATTTATGTCGTAGTTCTAGCGTTTATGGCAGTGGCTGCAATTGCGGCATTTTGGTTCGCCTGGAAGATCTGGCATTCTACTGCTAAAGCCTCATTGAGACATACATCAAGACCACAATCACAATCTGGTCCAACTAAGTATAAACTGGAAGACGGCACAGTCGTAACAGATTCAGGCTTCGGTAGTTATAGAGGTGATGACGGTCATAATTATGAGAGCCATATAGATGGTACATTTAGCCGTACGGATTAATCTTGATTGTATTGCAGGGGCCAGAAGGCTCGGAGGGTGGTGGTGACACCCTGCGACAGACGGAGCGTGAAGAGATATTCCTGATTGCGCACCCAGCGGTAGCGCAGGAACTGCTCGAAGGTGAGAGGCTGGCCGTTGACGCTCTGGATGATGCTGTTGGAGCGGAAGCCTGCCTGCCAGGCTTTGCTGTCCTGCCTGACCATGCCGATCATGGCCCGTCCGCTGCGCTCGACGATGACGATGTCGTGCAGACGGTTGGCGACAGTGACGGAGGCCATGCCGTCGTAAGGCTGGAACACGAGTTGACGACGGAAGGGGTTGATGACCACGGCACCATAGTCGAGCAGCGGGGCTCCGATGTGTGAGCCGCCGTTGACGGTGGTGCAGTGGACCTCGTGGAAGGCGAAGGTGCCCCAGAGCAGTCGTTGCAGGGCGAGGAGGGTGATACGTCCGGAGCGCTCTGATCCGAAATGTCCCATGGCATGGCTGCCGTAGGTGGTGCCCTCTATCTGGCTCGCCACTTCAGGATGCTGACTCTGTATCTGGGTGAACTTGTTGGCGTTGATGGCATAGGGCAGGGGACTGCCTGTGTCGAAAAGCACCTCGTCTTCAACGCCGGCAAAGGGGCTTATTTTTATATAAGGTACGTGTTTGCGCAGTTGGTATTTAAGGGCCTCGCCAGGGGTGTAGGCATAGTGGTCGCGACGGTCTGTGAGCGTGAGTTGGTGCTCGCGGCTGTCGATGCGGGCGGCGATGCCCTTGTTGAACAGGGCGAAGCCGATGATGCCATCCTCGCCTTTCCGGATGATCTGTCGCCGCATGCGCTGTACCTTATAGCCGCTGATGGTGAGGGGACCTAAGCGGAAAGGGGGTAACTGGACGGTCTTCATCTGACGGACATGCCCTGCGGCATCCTCCGACTCGATGGTGCCGAGGGTCGTGACGCCTGGCAGTTGCACGTCGTCGTAGAGGACACCCTGGCTGGCGCCCGTGTCGAGTTTGAATCGGCAGGAACGCCCGTTGAAGTCGAGGGTGATATAGAACTGCCCGCGCTCCACCTCCAGAGGTACTGCCACCAGAAAATCGCGCTGCGACACGAAGAAATCCGTGTCGTAGCGTTTAGTCTGTCCGAAACAGTCAACGATCGTGAGGATGAGTACTGCTGTCAGCAGCCATCGTCGCATAGGCTGATCACTTGCAGAGTTTGCGGTAGATGACGGCATTGATGCCCACGCTACCCACCATGCCAAGGGCTATGAGCAGCAGCACGGCGATGACGGTGAGGAACATCACGTCAATCGTAATGAAGAGCCACAACACAATCATGGCGAAGATGCCGAAGGCGATAGCGAACACAAGTCCTGTGAAGAATATCGTCCACTTGTGACCATAGGTCTTCTCGTTACTCTCCTTCATGGCATCCATCGGGGTGAGATGCTTGTCGAAGAGCAGGTAGAGGGCCTGTGACCAGGCAAGGGAGATGACGATGCCTGGGATGATGAGGAAGATAGAGGCCATCCAGATGGCCATGTACATCAGTCCCATCAGGACGAAGTACTCACCCATGTACTTGCGGTATTTGTCTTTGAAGATATAGGTCGGACCCTCAGGGGCCTCATTGTCAGCGAGGGCTATCGGCATCGTGTTGAGGGCGATAGTGGTTCCGACGTTGAGATATGGAATCCAGAAGGTGAGCAGCCAGAGGATGGTCGCTCCGAAGATGGTAACGAAATTGGCAATGCCGAGCGGTATGCCTTCGGTGAGGATGCTCATCACGGAGAAGTCGGAACTGCTGCCTGATGTTGGTGGGAATGGCGGAACGGGGGGCACGCCAGGGCCTTGTGGACCAGCCTGGTCGTAAGGCTGCTGGTAAGCCTGCTGCTGATAGGATTGCTGCTGATTATAGCCCTGCTGCTGGTTGTAGGCTTGCTGTTGGTTGTAGGCTTGCTGCTGTTGCTGATAAGCCTGCTGTTGCTCATAAGCACGCTGGCGGGCAGCGGCCTCTTCCTGCTCCCGTTGAAGACGAGCGGCCTCTTCCTGTTGGCGTCTTGCAGCCTCTTCTTGCTCTCGTTGCCGACGTGCTGCTTCTTCCTGCTCTCGCTGAAGACGAGCAGCCTCTTCCTGTTCCCGTTGTCTGCGAGCGGCCTCTTCAACTGCGGGGTCAGGCTGTTGTGGGGCTGCTGGTTTTGCAATCTTCTGTCCGCAATAAGGGCAGAACGTACTCTCGGTGCTGATCAGAGCACCGCAGAACGGGCAATTCATCATTTCTTGTGCCATAATCTTATAGTTTAGGGTTTGAATATCGTCAATATAACCAGCGCAAAGGTATGGAATTATTCTGAATCAGCCAAGTAAAAACTAAAAAAAGTGCAAATTGTTTTGTTATCCCGTTGAAAAGCAGTAATTTTGCACGCAAATTTGCAAATTTAAGATAATTATGGCTTATACACGTATGACCGCTGCAGAGGCTGCAGCGCTGATTAAGAATGGTGATCATATCGCCATGAGTGGCTTCACACCTGCTGGTGTGGCCAAGGCAACAACCAAAGAGTTGGCAAAGATTGCTGTGGCTGAGCATGAGGCTGGCCGCGAGTTCAAGGTGGCTATCTTCACAGGTGCCTCCACAGGACAGTCGACAGACGGTGACCTGGCTAACGCCCAGGCGATTCTCTATCGTGCCCCCTACACCACGAACCCCGATTTCCGCAAGCACGTGAACCTGGGCGAGATTCCCTACAACGACCTGCATCTGAGCCACATGGCACAGGAACTGCGCTATGGCTTCTATGGTGATGTGGACTGGGCGATCCTCGAGGTGTGCGACATCGAGGAGGTGGGCAATGACTATCACGTCTATCTGACTGCTGCAGGCGGTATCTCTCCCACAGGTGCCCGTCTGGCCAAGAAGGTCATCCTGGAGTTGAACTCATTCCATAATCCCAACGCCAAGTTCATCCACGATGTGTATGAGCCCTTGGATCCTCCTTATCGTAAGGCTATCCCCATCGAGCATGTGGGTGACCGTATCGGCAAGCCCTATGTGAGCATCCCCAAAGAGAAGGTCGTAGGTGTCGTGGAGTGCAATATCCCCGATGAGGCCCGTGCCTTCAAGGACAGTGACCCCGTGACGGATAAGATCGGCTTCCTGACAGCAGAGTTCCTCGTAGACGAGATGCACAAGGGCCGTATCCCCAAGGAGTTCCTGCCGTTGCAGAGTGGTGTGGGCTCGACAGCCAATGCCATCCTCGGCGCCCTGGGTGAGGACAAGCATGTGCCCGACTTCAACATCTATACCGAAGTGATCCAGAACTCTGTGATCGATATGATGCTGAGTGGTCGTGTGAAGGATGCCTCTGCCTGCTCGCTGACAGTGTCTAACGAATGTCTGATGCAGGTCTACGACAATATGGACTATATGAAGAACCACCTGACGCTGCGTCAGAGCGAGATCTCTAACTCGCCTGAGATCATCCGTCGCTTAGGAGTCATCGCCATCAACACGGCGATAGAGGCAGACCTCTATGGCAATGTGAACTCTACCCATATCAGCGGTACGAAGATGATGAACGGTATCGGAGGCTCGGGTGACTTCATCCGCAACGCATACCTCTCCATATTTACTTGTCCTTCAGTGGCCAAGGGTGGTGTAATCTCTTCGATTGTGCCTTTCGTGAGCCATCAGGACTCTTCGGAGCACGATGTGAACATCATCGTCACGGAGCAGGGTATCGCCGACCTGCGCGGCAAGAGCCCCGCACAGCGTGCTGAGTGCATCATCGAGAACTGTGCCCACCCCGACTACAAGCAGTTGCTCTGGGACTACCTGAAGATCTCGAAGATGGGTCAGACCCGTCACAACCTGCCTGCTGCCTTTGCCATGCACGACACGCTGGCTCGCAAGGGCGACATGAAACTGACAGACTTCGCGGAATACGTGAAGTAACCTTTGGGGAGTGAAGAGTTAAGAGTGAAGAGTGAAGAATCGGGCTACGCCGTATCATCGATTACAGAGTAGGCGGTAGCAAATTCTTCACTCTTCATTCTTCACTCTTCACTCTTCACTCTTTACTTATTTCTTTGGCTGGATGGTGATGACTCTGTCGTAGGCGGCAGGCTTCACCCTGTATTCATCGAGAACATAGACACAGGTGCAACCAACACCAGTGGTGGCGTAGTCGAGGTTGAACGTGTAACGGTCTTTCTGCGGCTGCAACTGATAGGTGAACTGACTCTTCGTCAGATTGTCTGTTGAGAACGGATAGGCATTGAAGTTGAAATGCTCGTCCATCGAGATCTGCACACCCTGGCCTTCCTTATTTAATAGTTGCACGTATCTGTTGTCTGTGCGCAGGGCATGATCCTGAGGCAGGAGGTAAGGCTCGTACATGTCGGCCACCGTCTTGTTCCAGACGCCTACCTGATAGCCGGTCTTGCGGTCGGGGTAGTTCTCCTCCGGGCCTCGGCCATACCAAGTGATATGGTCAAACTCATTGGCCACGGAGGTGGTGAAGCCGATACG
>ONPM01000065.1 GCA_900319715.1 uncultured Prevotella sp. | reverse complement strand
GCACCGAAGAGATAGATGCAAAAGCCAGGGATACCTCCAGAGAAACCTGAGAGGTACTGGATGAGTACGCCTATGAAACCTACAGCAATACCAATCAGCGCCGTCTTCTTGTAGCCTACCTTTGTCAACATCTTTCCTGCGGGGATACCCATGAAAAGATAAGCAAAGAAGTTCATGAAGTTACCCATGATGCCAAGCACATTGGATCCGCCAATTTCAGGCTGGTTCTTCCAGATTACACCAATGGGCGCGCCAAGATTCGTGACGAACGAAATCATGGCATACAGGAACATCATCGTGATAATGGCGATGATACTTCCATTTGTCTTTTGATTACTCATATTTAAAATAATGTCTTAATTCAGTTTTACGTTGTGCTGGTTACTCAACGACACCGAAACGATAGATGGTCTTGTGCTTGTAGGTCTGACCGGGACGTAGGATGACACTTGGGAAATATGGGCGGTTAGGCGTGTCAGGGAAGTGCTGGGTCTCCAAACATACTGCAGAACGGAAGGGGAATGTGCAACCGTTAGCACCCTTATAGCCGCTGGCGTAGTTGGCTGTGTAAAGTTGCATGCCAGGCTCTGTCGTGTAGCACTCCAGCGTACGTCCGCTCTTCGGATCAGTGATTCTGGCAGCAAAACTCAGTTCTCCTTCCTCACGCTTGTTCAACACATAGTTGTGATCATAGCCTTTACCGAACTTAATCTGCTCGTTGTCGGCATTGATGTCCTGACCAAAGGTCTTCGGCTTACGGAAGTCGAACGGTGTGCCTTCTACTTTCAGGATTTCGCCTGTAGGAATGGCGGTATCGTCAGTAGGCAGATAGAAATCGGCATTGATCTCACAGATCTGATCCTCAATCGTCGGAGTGGGGTCTGCAGTGCCTGCTAATGAGAAGAAGGCGTGATGCGTCAGGTTGACGATGGTCTTCTTGTTTGTGGTTGCCATGTACTCAATGACCAACTCGTTGAGGTCTGTAAAGGTGAATTCAACGGTGACGTCGAGTTCTCCAGTGTAACCTTCCTCTCCGTAGGATGAGATACGATGCAAAGCCAGAGAGCGGGGACCCATCTGACGGGCATCCCATACCTTGGCGTTAAAGCCGACTGCACCACCATGCAAATGGTTAGGACCATCGTTGAGAGCCAACTGATAGTCTTTTCCATTCAGGGTGAACTGACCCTTGCAGATACGGTTACCCCAGCGACCAATCAGTGTGGAGAGATACGGTTCCTTACCACTGGTGAGTTGCTTGATGCTGTCGTGACCTTGAATCACATTACCTACTTTACCGTCTTTGTCTGGCACCATGATGGCACAGATGGCACCGCCATAATTGGAGATGGCTACTTCAAAACCCTTACGGTTTCTGAGGATGTACAAATCGGTTTTCTTACCATTAATCGTGGCCTGGAAGTTCTCACGCTTCAGACCACATGCATTCGCTGTTTCTGTTGTGTTTGCCATAAAAATATGCTTTTAGTTACTATATTTTTTGCAAAGTAACAGAAAAAAAAGCAAATGAACGAATGAAACGCCAAAAAAAATGTTTCGGATGTATTAAAAAACCCTAAATGCAGTTTTTCAGGAAGTCTGCCACTACATAACTGCTACCTCCAATGAACACAAAGTCGTCATTTTTAACGCATTTCTTGATGGCATCGTAGGCATTTGAAACGCTGGGATAACTTTCTCCCTGAAGACCCAGTTGCTGGGCATAGAGTTTCAAAATGTTTTCTGAAACAGACCGTTTTGAACTGGCTTTAGTAAAATAATAGGTGGCATCTTTCGGCAGCAGGGCCATCACACCCTCGATGTCTTTGTCGTCCACCATACCAAATAGAATATGCATCTGATGGCAGACCACAGCATCCAGTTGTTTACTCAGATACTCCCACCCAGGAAGGTTATGTCCTGTATCGCAAATGGTCTTAGGCTTCTCGCACACCATCTGCCAACGCCCTTGCAACCCTGTCAGTTCACATACGTCCTTGAAGCCTTCCTTAACTTCCTTGTTCTGGCATGCTGACTCAGGATCGCAGTTGACAGGATGCATGAAACCCAGCCTCTCCAGTTGTCTGACGGCACAAAGTACGGTGTTCGTGTTCTTGGTTTGATAATAGCCGGCAAGTTCTCCTTCCAAAATACCGAAATGCTCCGTTTGATAAGTGAAGCCCTTGGTTGAAGGATGGCTGTTTAACACCTCAGGCTTGTCTTCGGCAAACGTGATGGGGGCATGTGTCTCGGTGGCGACAGTCTCGAAGACCGTTCTCGTCTCGGGGGTTGTCTCTCCGATGACAACGGGTACACCCGTTTTGATGATACCTGCCTTCTCGAAAGCAATCTGCTCGAGGGTAGAGCCTAGGAACTGGGTGTGGTCCATCCCGATGTTGGTAATGACCGATAGGATGGGGGTGATGATATTGGTACAGTCGAGTCTGCCTCCCAATCCCACTTCAATAACGGCAATATCCACATTCATCTCTGCGAAATACTTGAAGGCCATGGCCGTGGTTATCTCGAAGAATGAGGGTTGGATAGATTCGATGACTGGTTTCTCTTGACTGACAAAGTTAACGACATAGTCTTCTGGAATCGGCTGGCCGTTGATACGAATACGTTCACTGAAGTCTACGAGATGGGGTGAGGTGTACAGACCGACTCTATAGCCACACATCTGAAGTATGGCCGACAGCGTGTGCGAACAGGAACCCTTTCCATTGGTTCCTGCCACATGGATGGTCAGGAATTTCTTGTGGGGATGTCCGAAATGCTTATCCAGCGCCAAGGTGTTGTCAAGGCCTGCTTTATAACCACTGGCACCTATCCGCTCAAACATGGGCGTGGCGTTGTATAAGTATTCACACGTCTCCTTATAGTTCATGAAGATTATCGATTTTCAATTGACAATTTTCGATTTGCGAATAACTATTTATGAGAAATAGTTCTTGAACTTCTGGAAGATAGAGTCCTTGGTCTGCTTGTCGCCCTTGAAGTTGTCGCTGTTGCGGAAAGACTCAATGGCTTGCTTCTCCTCACGGCTGAGTGTTCTGGGGACATAGACACTGATGTTCACCACCAGGTCGCCCTTGCCGCTGCCATAACCTTGCACTGCGGGGAGTCCCTTGCCACGCAGACGAAGTGTCTTGCCAGGCTGTGTGCCATTTTCCAGTTTCACCCTTAGTTTCGATCCTTCGATGGTCGGAATCTCCACTTCGCCGCCTAAGGCTGCAGTGGGGAAGTCGAGCAGCAGGTTATAGATCAGGTCGTTGCCATCGCGAACGAAGGTGTCGTTGTCTTCTTCTTCGATAAACACCTGAATATCGCCATTGATACCATTGTGCCTGCCAGCGTTGCCTTTTCCTGGCACATTGACGACCATTCCTTCAGCCACACCTGCAGGGATATTGATTTCAACCACCTCTTCGCCTTTCTCAATACCAGTGCCACCACAGTGCTTACACTTGTTCTTGATCACTTGTCCCTCTCCGTTACATGTCGGGCAGACACTCTGCTGCTGCATCATGCCGAAGATGCTCTGGGTGGTGTGAGTGATGACCCCCTGACCGTGACAAGTCGGACAAGTCTCCTTACCACTTCCGGCCTCTGCACCTGAACCACTGCAATGAGGGCAGGGAATATCTTTGCGTACCTTGAATTTCTTGGTGACACCCTTGTTGATTTCTTCCAATGAGAGTTTCACTTTCAGACGCAGGTCACTGCCACGATGCTGTTGTGGGCGACGTGGTCCGCCACCGAAGCCTCCGAAACCGTGACCTCCGAAGATGTCGCCGAACATAGAGAAGATATCGTCCATGTTCATCGAGGCACCGCCGAAGCCACTGAAATCGAAACCACCGGCACCAGGACCTGCGAAACCGAACTGGTCGTACTGCTGACGGGTCTTCGGATCGTGCAATACGTTATAGGCCTCGGCAGCCTCCTTGAATTTCTCCTCTGCTTCTTTATCACCAGGATTGCGGTCGGGGTGATATTTGATGGCTATTTTGCGGTATGCTTTCTTAATCTCGTCTTCCGAGGCGGTCTTCTCGACCCCAAGTACCTCATAGTAGTCTCTTTTCTGTGCCATTTGTTTTGTTTGCAGTTTGCTGTTTACTGATGATTACTGGCCTACTGCCACTTTTGCGTGGCGAATTACTTTGTCGTTTAGTTTGTATCCCTGTTGCAGACAGTCGATCACCTTGCCCTTCTTGTCGTCACCCATGCCTGGCACCATCGCCACGGCCTCATGAAGGTCGGTATCGAAGTCTGCGTTTTCTGTATCAATCTTGCTGACTCCCTGTGCCTCGAGCGTCTTCATGAATTTCTGATGGATCAGTGCCATACCCTCGCGGAGCACCTCAGGATCATCGGTCTTCGCACCGTTTTCGATGGCACGCTCCATATCGTCGAGGATGGGCAGGATGGCCGTGATGAATTTCTCACCACCATTCAGGATGAGTTCTGCACGCTCCTTCAACGTACGTTTGCGATAGTTCTCAAACTCAGCCACCTTGTAGAGTATCTGGTTCTTCAGCTCTGCGATTTCAGCCTGAGCCTTGGCCAGCGGGTCTGCTTCTTCTGACTCCTCAGAGTTCTCAGAGTTTTCAGAGTTCTCAGAATTTTCAGAGTTTTCTGCCTCTTTGTCAGTCTCATTGACAGGAGCCTCGTTCAGCGTCTCCTCGTCTTCGATGTTAATATCTTTTTCTTCCATAATTGCTTTGTTTTTATGATTCTGAAAGTCCCAATGCAAATTCCGTGCCATCAAGCATAGAGTTCTGCCTTTTTAGCCTTAATCTGCTCGTCGTAGATGTAGTCATCATACGTCATCAGTTTGTCGATAGTTCCCTTGGGTGTCAGTTCGATGATACGGTCGGCCACGGTGTTGATGAATTCATGGTCGTGCGAGGCGAAGAGGATATTACCCTTAAACTGAATCAGGTTATTGTTGAAGGCCTGAATACTCTCGAGGTCCAGATGGTTTGTCGGCGTGTCGAGTATCAGACAGTTGGCATTCTTCAATTGCATGCGGGCAATCATGCAGCGCATTTTCTCACCTCCAGACAGCACATTCACATGCTTCAGCACATCCTCCTCCTTGAAGAGCATACGTCCGAGGAATGATTTCATCGTCACCTCATTGCCTGGTCCCCACTGCGAGAGCCAGTCCACGAGGTTCATCTCGCTCTGGAAGAACTCCGTGTTATCGAGTGGCAGATAGGCTGTGGTGATGGTGACACCCCATTTGAAGGTACCGGCGTCAGCCTCGCGATTGCCATTGATGATCTCGAAGAGTGCGGTCATCGCCTTGGGATTGTGAGAGAGGAACACGGTCTTCTGACCTTTCTCGATGGTGAAACTCACGTTGTCGAAGAGTACGGTTCCATCAGGATCAACAGCCTTCAGACCTTCTACTTCTAAGATCTGGGTGCCTGGCTCGCGCTCCATAGAGAAGATGATGCCAGGATACTTACGTGTGGAGGGAGTGATCTCGTCAACGTTCAGTTTCTCCAGCATCTTCTTACGGGAGGTCGTCTGCTTCGATTTTGCCACATTGGCAGAGAATCTTCTGATAAACTCCTCCAACTGCTTCTTCTTCTCCTCGGCCTTCATCTTCTGATTCTGAGCCTGACGGAGAGCCAGTTGTGACGACTCGTACCAGAACGAGTAGTTGCCCGAGAACAGGGTTACCTTTCCGAAGTCTATATCCACCGTCTGTGTGGAGACCGCATCGAGGAAGTGACGGTCGTGGGAAACCACGAGCACACACTGTTCCAGATTCGAGAGATATTCCTCCAGCCACTGCACGGTATCGAGGTCGAGGTCATTGGTAGGCTCGTCGAGCAGCAGGTTGTCAGGGTGACCGAACAAAGCCTTGGCCAGCATCACGCGCACCTTCTCGTTGTTCGATATATCGGCCATCTGCTTATAATGCACACTCTCAGCCACGCCGAGATTCTGCAACAACTGTGCGGCTTCGCTTTCAGCCTCGTAGCCGTTCATCTCGGCAAAGGCCATCTCCAGTTCTGCAGCGCGGTTACCGTCCTCTTCTGTCATCTCTGGCTTGGCATAGAGTGCCTCGCGCTCCTTCATATTGTCCCACATGGGCTTGTGTCCCATCAGCACCGTATCCATCACGGAGAACTCGTCATATTTGAAGTGGTCCTGCTCTAGCACACTCAGGCGCTCGCCAGGCTGCATCTCCACTGTGCCTTTATTGGGTTCCAGTTCACCGCTGATGGCACGTAGCAGAGTAGACTTGCCTGCGCCGTTAGCACCGATGATACCATAGATATTTCCACTCGTGAATTTCAGGTTGACGTCCTTGTAGAGGACTTTCTTTCCAAACTGTATCTGCAGATTTGTTACTGTTATCATTGCTTGCTTTCTATACCTTATATATTATTAATGGGCTGCAAAGTTACACATTATTTCTGAATTAGCCAAATTTTCAGCCGAAATCTATCATAATAACCCCTTTGTGGAGGGTAGTTCGAAGTGATAGATATCCCTTCTGACAGCCATTTTCAGCGAACGTGCCAATGCCTTGAAGATGCCTTCTATCTTGTGATGCTCGTTCTCTCCTTCGGCCTTGATGTTCAGATTCATCTTCGCAGCATCGCTGAGCGACTTGAAGAAATGTAAGAACATTTCGGTAGGCATCTCGCCTATTTTCTCGCGTTTGAAAGTGGCATCCCATACCAGCCAGGGACGTCCTCCGAAATCGAGTGCAACGCTACATAGGCAGTCGTCCATGGGCAGGCAATAGCCATAGCGCTCAATTCCACGTTTGTCACCCAGGGCGGTCAGGATACACTCACCTAAGGCGATGGCGGTATCCTCGATGGTGTGATGCTCGTCTACCTCGAGGTCTCCCTTGGTGTGGATCATGAGGTCCATCATGCCGTGCTTGCCAATCTGTTCGAGCATGTGGTCAAAGAAGCCCAGTCCTGTCTGGATGTCACACTTGCCGGTGCCATCGAGATTCACCTTGATATGAATGTCTGTCTCCTTAGTTTTCCTGCTCACCTCTGCGATACGTTCGCCAGCAAAGAGCAGTTCTGCAATCTTGCTCCACGACATTCCTTCATCACTTAGTATCAGTGATTTACAGCCGATGTTTCGAGCAAAACTTCTATCTGTCTCGCGGTCCCCGATCACATACGAGTTGGCGATGTCATACTCTGGGTTATTCATGTATTTCTCTACCATTCCGATGCCTGGTTTTCGCGTGGGAGCATTGTCTTCAGGGAAGTGGGGGTCTATCAGAATCTCATCGAAAGTGATGCCTTCGCCCTCGAGGGTCTGGAGTATGAAGTTGTGTACTGGCCAGAAGGTGTCTTCTGGAAAGGCATCTGTCCCCAGTCCGTCCTGATTGCTCACCATGACGAACTCAAAATCGAGTTTCTCTCGGATGAAGGCCAGATTGCGGAACACGCCTGGCACGAACTTCAGTTTCTCGAATGCGTCAATCTGCTCGTCGGCCGGTTCCTCGATGAGGGTACCGTCACGGTCGATGAAGAGTATCTTTTTCATAATGCTTCTTTGTTAAATTTATTCTTCTCCTGCTCGTGGGCTTCGATAGAGACGTACATGTAGTAGACGGGGAACAGGAAGGAGAGCATGACATACGCCTGTATGAATCCGATTAGCAGGAACACCAGTGCCGAAAGCCAGCCGATATAGGAGGGCAGTCCGTACGGGTCGCCGTACAGGAATCCCTTGTTGGCCTCGTTGCCGGCTATAGAGAGGATGATGGCTGGAAATGACGTGAACAGGTAGCAGACACATCCGATCAGCGTTGCCATGAAGACCACGAGGAAGATGAATCCCCAGCGGCGCATCCCTTTGCCGTAGTGGCTGAAGAGGTTGCTCCAGTAGCCTATGCCGTCGTTGAGTATATATCGCATGTTGGTGTAGGTCAGGGGCAGTGTAAACACGAACGCCAGCAGTCCAACCACCGCTATCGATCCGAGGGCCGTATAGGTGGAAACGCTGTTGATGAGAAGCATCCCCACGAAGCCTACGATCATGCCCATGATGAGACTGATGAGGAGCATGCACAGCCACGCTATCAGGGTCCTGACAAAGATGTGCGAATCGAGGCTGTACCAATGTGGCGTTCTGCCGATGATGCCTGTGTCCTGATGCTGCTTCAGCACGGAGAAGCCGTAGGCGAAGAAGAGGGCATCGATTATCATCGTCAGGGGCAATACGATGAGTGCCGTCTGTGGACGTAGAATCATCATTGTACCTCCTGTGCTGACCAAGGCCGCAAAGAAGAGCGCAGCCAGCCATGAGGCGCGAAAGATGCGTTTGAAGTTTGACATATACAGACGGTAGCCGGCACTGATGCAAGCACGGCTACTGCGGTCTTTCAGAAGGATGTCTTCCTTTTCTTTTTCCATGTGTTCGTCGTTTTTGTGTGCAAAGTTAGTCATTATTTGCGACTTATGATTGCCGTTTGTCGATTTTCTTGCTATAGAGTTCGTTAATTAAATTAAAACGGATTTAAAATGTTCAATGTTCAATGTCCAATGTTCAATGAAAATTGTAACTTTGCACCTGAATAATAAAAATGGTAACGCACACATGAGATATTTGCAATGGGGGTTCATCGGTTGCGGTGATGTGACTGAGCGCAAGAGCGGTCCTGCCTTCAGCGAGGTGGCGGGATCGAGTGTCGTGGCGGTGATGAGCCGTACGGAACAGCATGCCCGTAACTATGCTCGTGCCCACGGCATCAAGAAGTGGTACACAGACGCCCAGGAACTCATTGATGATCCTGACGTGAATGCTGTCTATGTGGCTACGCCGCCATCCAGCCATGCCACCTACGCCATCATGTCGATGAAGGCAGGCAAGCCTGTCTACGTGGAGAAGCCCCTGGCAGCCAGTTACGATGACTGCGCCCGTATCAACCGCATTTCTGAGCAGACGGGCATCCCCTGCTTTGTGGCCTATTACCGCCGTTACTTGCCTTATTTCCAGAAGGTGAAAGAGATTGTCAAGAGTGGCAGGATAGGTAAGATCCTGAATGTGCAGATACGCTATACAGAGCCTTTGCGCACCACCGATGCCGAGGCCATCACGAACGGCACGCCCCTGCCTTGGCGATTGCAGCCGGAGATTGCCGGCGGCGGCTATTTCTATGATATGGCGCCCCATCAACTCGATTTGCTGCAGGATATGTTCGGTGTGATTCTCGAGGCACGGGGTATCTGTGCTAATCGTGGCGGTTATTATGAGGCCGAGGACTCCGTGAGTGCCTGTTTCCGTTTCGAGGACGGCGTGCCAGGCTCGGGCTCGTGGTGCTATGTGGCCCATGAGAGTGCCCGCGAGGACTGTATCGAGATTATCGGCACCGAGGGGCAGATCAGTTTCTCGGTCTTCGATTATAACCCCATCCGCCTGCAGACCAGTGATGGCGACGAGCAGATCACGGTGCCTAATCCGCCATACGTGCAGTATCCGCTGATCAAGAACGTGATCGAGCATCTGCAGGGGCTGGGCGTCTGTACCTGCACCAGTTCGTCGGCTACGCCTGTCAACTGGGCGATGGATCGTATTCTTGGGAAGTTTTAGTGGAAAGTGGAAAGAGGAAAGTGGAAAGAGATATGAAAAGGTGCCTGATGATGATGATATGTATGTGCCTGGCGCTGGCAATGACAGCGAGAGGACGGATTCAGCAGCCTGTCTACCAGCGGACTGACAGCATCACCATCTGCCGGCTGCTCAGCGAGGTGCGCCGGCAGCCTGCCGGTACGAATATCCCGCTGTTCTTTGCCCGTCAGTTCCTGGGTGTGCCTTATGTGGCCCATACGCTCGAATCGAAGGGTGAGGAGCGGCTCGTGGTCAACACCCGCCAACTGGACTGCACAACGCTCGTAGAGACCGTCACTGCCCTCACTCAGTGTGCCTATAGCCGCCAATACACTTGGCAGGCCTACCTCCGAAACCTTACGGCCATGCGCTATCGGCAGGGAGTCATCGACCGCTATACCAGCCGCATCCATTACTTCACCGAGTGGATTACCCAGAACAGCAAGGCGGGCCTCGTTGCGGAGATCCAGCAGCCTGATCCGCCCTTCGCTGCCATCCAGACGGTGAATGTCAACTATATGAGTCAGCACCCGGATAGTTATCAGGCCTTGCGCCTGCATCCTGACTATGTCGGCGAGATCCGGCAGATGGAGCGTCAGGTGTCTGGCCAGAAGTTCCGTTATATCCCCAAGGCGAGGGTAGGGCGGAGTGCCGAGTTGCGCCAGGCTGTCAGGGATGGTGACATCATCGCCATCACCTGCAAGAAGGCGGGCCTCGATATAGCCCATCTGGGTCTGGCTGTGTGGAAGAACGGCAACCTGCATCTGCTCAATGCCTCGCAGATCCATAAGAAGGTGGTCGAGGAGCCGATGACGCTCTGGCAGTATCTCCGCCAGCATCCTTCACACACCGGCATCCGCATCATCCGCATCCGTCAATAGTCTGAAGAAATCACTCAATCGTAACTAAATAGCATTTGAATATGGAATTACCCGATTTTATGAAGTACTCCAACAAGTTCACACAGCAGGACTTCGTTGAAAAGATCTCCCGTATCGCCAAGCGTGCGGGTTCAAAACTGGTCTATGCGGCACTCATCCTGTACTATACGCTTCAGAGCGACAAGGTGAGCAAGGCCGACAAGGCCATCATTATCGGCGCGCTGGGCTACATGATCAGTCCGCTCGACGTCATCCCTGATGCCATCCCCATTGCGGGACTGACAGACGACCTTGCCGTGCTGCTCTATGTGCTGAAGAAGGTGTGGACGGGCATTGATCCTGAAATCATCGCCAAGGCCAGGGAGAAACTCTCCAAGTGGTTTGATGAAGAGGAGATCAACGAGATCCAGCACCTCTTCGATTCGGAGGAATAAAAACGAAAGAGCCCTCGCCGACTGGCGGGGGTTCTTACTTCTGAGGTGCCTGGCGGATTCGAACCGCCGTAGACGGTTTTGCAGACCGTTGACTAAGCCACTCATCCAAGGCACCGATGTTTCATCTTTGTGCACCTTTTTACGAATGCGGGTGCAAAGGTAGTGATTTTTCCCGACACTGCCAAATGTTTTTCCGATTTTTTCGTTTCTTATTGCATTTTTCCGCCAGAGAGCAGCCCCGGCAGGCCTCGTTTTCGTCTGTCAGGGCCCTGTAGACCCAGTATCCGGCATAGCCTGCCGCCACCGCCACCACCAGCACTACCACCACCGTCTGCCACATATCACATCTCCTTCCTCGTTCCTCATTCCTCCTTCCTCGTTCCTCAAAAATCCTATCCCTTCGTCAACTTCCGCAGCAGCAGTTTGTTGATCACCTGAATCCTGTGCCCTTGCTTCTCGATGTCTTCGCGTACATTATTTATATTATTAAAGAAGTCGCTGAAGGCATTGAGCAGGAAGTTGGGCTGTCCTGTATCCTCGGTCATGCCCGGGTCGGTGAGGATGCGTATGCCCTGAGGCTTGATGTGCACGTCCACCTCCTTGCCCGTCATGATGGGGTCGCCGTCGTAGTGGATGGCGCCGGGCTGCTTGCGGCTGATGTGCAGATGCTGGGTGCGGAAGGTCTTGATCTTCGAGTTGTTGGGCAGTGTCTTCATAAACAGGTCGGCGGCTATCTGTGGGGCTTCGAGGGCATCGAAGGGCTCCATGATGATCACGTCCATCTGTCCGTCCTTCATCGTGGCTCCGGGAGCGATGTAGGCGTTGTTGCCGTATTGCGAGGCGTTGGCACAGGCTATGAGGAAGGCCTTGTAGCGGTGCTTGCCGTCATCGCTCTCTACCTCATAGGTTTCGGGCTGGTATTTCAGTCCCTCTTTCAGCACGTTCTCCACGTAGGTGATCGGCCCTCGCTTGCCGCTCTCTGCGAACTTCAGCGAGATGAAGGCGTCGAATCCCATGCCGCAGGTGCAGAAGAAGGGCAGGTCGTTGATCACACCGTAGTCGAAGGTCTCGATGTTGCAGGCGTTGATGAGGCCGAGGGCCTTCTTCATGTCCATGGGGATGCAGAGATGGCGGGCCAGCCCGTTGCCCGAGCCGCAGGGCATGATGGCCAGCGCCGTCTGGGTGTGGGTCAGCGAGCGCGCCACCTCGTTCACCGTGCCGTCGCCGCCTACGGCCACCACCACGTCCACCTGCCGCTCGGCGCACTGCCTGGCTATCTCTGCCGCATGGCCGGCATAGCCCGTCAGTTGGATCTCGTAGTCATACAGGTCGTGGTCCAGCCGCTGCTCAATCAGGTCTGGTATCTCATCCTTCGAGTGGGTGCCCGAAATGGGATTGATGATGAAAACGATCTTCTTCTTACTCATATTCACTATGCAAAATTACGAAAATCGGTTAATAATCCAACTAAATATGCAAGAAAAATAGAAAAATAGTACAATTATTAAGAAAAACTTGCACGAATTGATAAAAATTGTGTAACTTTGCACCCTGATTAATTAAAAAGACAACATTACCTATTACAGACAATGGGACAATTAGAAGAGAAATTCAAGAGCTACCGTGTGCCTCAGAAGTTCATGGAAGACGATGTATACCCCTATTTCCGTGCCATCACGGGCAAGCAGGGTACTGAGGTTGAGATGGGCGGTCACAAGGTGCTGATGTTCGGTTCGAACGCCTATACAGGCCTTACTGCCGACCAGCGTATCATCGATGCCGCCAAGGCTGCTCTCGACAAATACGGCTCTGGCTGTGCCGGCAGCCGATTCCTCAACGGAACGCTCGACCTGCATGTGCAACTCGAGAAGGAACTGGCTGAATATATCGGCAAAGACGAGGCCCTCTGCTTCTCTACGGGCTTCTCGGTTAATCAGGGTGTGCTCGCCGTGGTGTGCGGCAAGGACGACTACATCATCTGCGATGACCGAGACCATGCCTCGATCGTAGACGGCCGCAGGCTCTCATTCGCCAAGCAGTTGCACTACAAGCACAACGACATGGAAGACCTGGAGCGCATCCTCCAGACACTGCCTCACGAGGCCATCAAACTGATTGTCGTCGACGGCGTATTCTCCATGGAGGGTGACTTGGCCAAACTGCCTGAGATCGTAGAACTGAAGCATAAGTACAACTGTTCGATCATGGTCGATGAGGCTCATGGCATCGGCGTCTTCGGCAAGCAGGGCAGGGGCGTATGTGATCATTTCGGACTGACAGACGAGGTGGATCTCATCATGGGTACCTTCTCGAAGTCGCTCGCCAGCATCGGCGGATTCATCGCCTCCGACTGGGACACGATCAACTTCCTGCGCCACAATGCCCGCTCGTATATCTTCTCCGCATCTAACACGCCTGCCGCCACCGCAGCAGCCATGGAGGCCCTGCACATCATCCAGCGGGAGCCTGAGCGCATCGAGCGCCTGTGGAAGGTGACCAACTACGCCCTGAAGCGCTTCCGCGAGGAGGGCTTCGAGATCGGCGAGACCGAGAGCCCGATCATTCCGCTCTATGTGCGCGATGCCAACAAGACGTTCCTCATGACGTCGCTCGCCTTCAAGGCCGGGGTGTTCATCAATCCCGTCGTGCCACCAGCCTGCGCACCTCAGGACACACTCGTGCGTTACGCCCTGATGGCTACCCACACCGAGGAGCAAGTGGAGCGCTCGGTCAAGATCCTGAAGAAAATCTTCGTAGAGCAGGGAATTATCAAATAAATTTGCCGAAAAGTTTGCAGGGTTCGCAGAAAATACGAGGTGTAGCGCAGTTGGTAGCGTTCCTGGTTTGGGACCAGGCTGTCGCAGGTTCGAGTCCTGTCACCTCGACCATCCTTAAAAAATAAACCGCTGATTCATAATGGATTAGCGGTTTTTTTTTGTGCTTGCATCCCAAAATCTTGTGTTTCTCATATTATTAGAAAAATGCCGATGCAAGCATCCTCTTCCCTGATTTTGCCAATAAGGTTATTCTGAACATGGAGGAAGCAGGCCTTGACGTTGACCGTCTGAAGAGACGACAGACAAAGCTGGAGAATGCACGGATTCATCCATCTTCACCACAACAGTCATCGTCTAAACCTAATATCCTGCAACCAGTCCGTAAAGCCCTTCAGCAACAAGGTGGCTCAAAGGATGGCAGTCGTGAACATGAGGTTGGAGGTCATGGCAACTACGATGAGATAGATGACGAGCGTAAGTTAAAGAGATAACCCTGTGATCAACGGCTTTATTTCTCGCTCAAAGATACCCTTCTCCACGATCCTGTAGTGTGGATGGTAGGCTTCTCGGTATTCAGGCGAATGACTGATGGCATATTTGCCTGCAGAGAGGATGCTTTCTATGAACTGCTTGTCTTTGTCATAGTTAGGCAGCTGGAGTTGCATCTGCTCGATCGTGCCAATAATCACGTGCCATCGGTCACACCATGACTCAACAGAAGGACGTTCCGAAGTGTTAGCACTGCGGATGAAGGCATCGAGCAGCATGTCCTCCTTTATCAGACCTTCCTTGATAGCCCTGATGCTCACACGGACATAACGCCCATTAATTAAGCAATGACAGTTTGTAACAATCTGATACGCATTTTTGTTAAATTGCAAGCAAAATGGTATTTTGATAGATTAAATACTTTACAATATGAAAGAAGATGGATGATTTAACAATCAAATTGCAAACGACACAACGCTTGTATCTGTTTTTCTTTGTACCTTTGCCGACGGATTATTGTATAGTAAGGTAAAAGGTATGAATGTAAGGATAACAGAACTGACGGACAGCCGAGATTCGGTTAACAAGTGGATGGAGCGCTATGGTGTGCGCTTTGGTGTTTACAAGAACGGTGTGTTCAATGAGCAACTTTTCCCATTTGACCCCGTTCCCCGTGTCATTGGGAAGGATGACTGGGCCTATCTGGAGCAGGGCTTGAAGCAGAGAGTGCAGGCACTGAACAAATTTCTGTGGGACGTCTATCATGAGAAGAAAATCATAAAGGACGGTATCATACCCGAGGAGTTCGTATATTCGTCGAAAGGCTATATGCCAGAGTGTGAGCGAATCAGTCCGACGGGTGGTGTGTATGCCCACATAGCGGGTATTGACTTAGTGGAAGGCAAGGACGGCCAGTGGTATGTATTGGAGGACAACCTGCGCATACCGAGCGGCGCAAGCTATCCGATGATTGCACGACAGATAACGCGTCGCGTAGCACCATCTATCTTTGCCTCGCATACCATCGCAGAGAACCGGGGATATGCCGACCTGCTGCGCGAAATGATGGATGAGATGAATGACGGACGGGGAATCTCTGTCATCCTGACCCCAGGACGTTATAATTCTGCCTACTTCGAGCATTCTTATTTAGCTGAGAAGACAGGGGCGACGCTGGCCTATCCCGGCGACCTGTTCGTGGAGGATAACAAGGTTTATTATTCGGGTATCTATAAGGAACATCGGAAACGGAGTGGCCGACGACAAAGGCATCTACTATTTCGTGCCGAAGATGGTGGAATACTATCTGGATGAGAAGCCCATCCTTCAGAACGCACCGACCTACCTGCCATATTTCAAGGAAGACTACGACTATGTGCTGTCGAACATACAGCGGCTGGTCATCAAGGATGTCAGCGAGGCGGGAGGCTATGGTGTGGTATTCGGCAAGGATCTGCCGGAAGAGAAACTCGAAGAGCTGAAATCCCTCATCATCGGCCAGCCACGACGCTGGATTGCCCAGGAAGTCATAGACTTCAAGGATCTGAAAATATTGGATGATACTGATTCACAGTCATCAGTTGACGGGTTCGTTGAACGCAAGGCTGACCTGAGAGCATTCGTCGTCAGCGGAAAAGAGACGAAAGTTTGGCGCAGTGGCCTGACACGCTTCTCGCGTAATCCAGACTCCTTCGTGGTCAACTCATCGCAGGGAGGCGGATTCAAGGATACGTGGGTCATGGAAGAATAACAAAAAAAGAGAATCATTATGGTAAAGAATACGATTATATCGGCCAACAAGGCCAACAGCCTGTTCTGGCTGGGGCGCTACGAGGAGCGCGTCTATATCACGCTCCACCTGATGCGCAAGTGCTATGACAAGATGATAGACGGCGAGATGGAGGACTACTGGCCCTTCTGGCAGAAACTCGACCCGCAGGGTGTTTATCAGACCAATGATGAGTTCACGCTCGGCATGATGTACGACAGCGGAAACCCAAGTTCCGTGTTGTCGGCGCAAACCAGGGCTATGGACAATGCCATTCTTTTGCGCGAGGAGATTATGTCAGAGACACTGAGCTATCTGGAAATGAGTGTCGCGCTATTGAAGAAGTGCAGTGAAAAGCAGGAAACGAATGTCATGATCCTGCAACCCGTCATCGACTGGTCGCTGGCATTTTGGGGAGCTGCAGAGCAGCGGCTGCTGAACCATAAGGCCCTATACATCATGATGATCGGACGCAATATAGAGAACCTCGACATGCTGCTACGCTTTGAATACAGCTACGAGCGCATCGCACAGGCATACGACTCGGTGAAACACTATTCGCGTCAATTGCCTGGCCTGCTCGACGATCACATAGAGAGTCAGCTGGACAGTCTGATTATCCGCGAGAAATTCAATCTGAGCGACTTAGAATATAAGAACAAACTGCTGGCGTTTGTCAATCAGTTGGTGAGGGTATGAAAAGGTATTTATATAACTACCAGACCATCGTGACTTTCAGCGAGCCAGTGTCGGAACATGCCGTCATGCTAAGATGCCAGCCTGCTGCCAACGCTTTCCAGACCATCGAGCAGGAGCATATCATCGTTTCGCCCGACTACTGGATGAATGCTGGCACAGACGCTTTCGGCAACCGCATTCTCTTTGGCGGCGCCAGTGAGCCGCATACGGTGTTCGCCTACGTCAGCACGGGTATTGTGGCTACGGAGACTTATTTCCAGAAACAGCGTGGCGAGAATATGTTCCTATATAGCCAGCCTTCACAACTCACGCAAATCAGCGATGCGATGCGAGAGGCTGCCTTGACGGACGCCGGAGCAACGACGGCAGAGAAGGCGCGGCAACTGTGCCACAGGGTCTATGAGATGATGGCCTATGA
>ONPM01000139.1 GCA_900319715.1 uncultured Prevotella sp. | reverse complement strand
CTTCTAACCCTCGTTCCGATGCCTTCCACGAGTCGTTCTGATGCCTTGTACGACAGTAAGGGATGCCTCCTATACCCCCATAGAAGGCATCCCTTACTGCGTGACTTGGCGTCTCTTACTGCGTGACTAGGCATCTCTTACTCTGTAACTTGGCGCCCCTTATGACGGGTGCATCTTACTCCGCAGACTCTCCGTTAGGATTTTCGGTTTTTTTTATTTGATTACGGCCTTTTTGCCGTTGTGGATATAAACGCCTTTCTTTATGGGATAGCCATTCATGCGGCGCCCCTGAAGGTCATACCATTGAACATTGAACTTTGATCGTTGAATATTCTTTGGGGCTGTGATGGCCGTAGTCGTGACAACGCCCTGGAGGCCTTCATCGTTGTAATAGCCAGCCTGGGTGAAGTCGAGGTTGTCAGTCTGCGGCTGGCCTGTGTTGTTGAAGATGATCTTCTGGGGCTGGGTGGCAGAAGAGTTGTTTTGCTTCGTGCCGTCCCATGTCCATTTCCAGACTTTGTTGCCATTGGGAGCCGTGCCTAAGAGTTCACAGTCGATGCCTGGCCAGTTCTTTCTCTGTGAATAGGTGAAGTTCTCAGAAGGAGAGTCGCACCATGCCCAGCAGCAGATGGTGTTGGTCCAGTCGGCTGGTGCCTCGAAGAAGGCACATACCTCTCCCTCGGCGACGGTGCAGAAGTCGGGGATGACGACGACGGGCTCTGGCTCTGCCTCCTGATAATTAAAGGTACGGGTGATGATGCCGGAGATGACGCCATTGACGAGCAGTCCCACCTTTAGGGTCATGGTGGCATCGACGTGAAGGAGGGTGCCACTGAGGCATGGAGTGCCGTTGGTGGCGGAAGGCTCTGAGCCGTCAAGGGTATAGACGAGTTGAGCGTCGTCCGTATTCGATACAGCCTTTAACTCAATGTCGAAGGGCTCTGTGAAGTCACCGCTGCCTTTATTGACCCATGCTGTCTCCATGGTGTTAGCAAGGTAATAAGCGTAGTGATGGCCAGAGAGGATTTTCGTCCACAGGCCTCCTTCTGGCATGAATTGCTTCTCGTCGCCCACGACCACAAGTAGTTTGCCGTCGATGCTGTTGGCGAAGTATTTCGCGTCGCTGACGATATTCTCATAAACAGACTTGTTGTTGATGCCTGAAAGTTTGCGAGCGGCAATCATCGCCTTAATCTCTGGTTTGTAGTCCTGCCAGTGTTTGAGGAATACGCAGGGCGTGCCAGGCATGGCGAGGAGGAAGGCGTTGGCCGCCAGCGTGTCTTTCTTTATCGGATCTTGTGGGGCACTGCTGGAGCGCCACTCCGTATCGTGGTTCTCGACGAAGGTGACGGCATACTGGCGGTAGGCGCCACCATCGTAGTTGTTACTGACGATTGGCCAGTTGCCGTCGTTCTGACGGTTCAGGTAGGTCCAGTTTCCGTTGTTACAGGCGTTCCGGACGGTGTAGCGGAACTGGAAGTCGAAGGCGGCGCTGGTCTTCTCTGTGTCGTCAATCCACTTGCGGATGGTGTTGCTGCTGTCCCAGCACTCGCCGACAGAGAACTGTGGTTTGCTGTCTTCATTGTACATTTTGGTATAGGATCCGCTATAGCCCTTTACCATGTCATAGCGGAAACCGGCATAGCCGAGGTCGCTGAGCAGGAAGTTGAGATAGGCCTTGACGATGCGCTGCACGTTCTCGCTCTTGTGGTCGAGGTCGCGCATGCCGCCCCATCCTTCGCCTGTGTCGTTGTTGGCGCTGACGGAGTAACCGTTGGATGTAGCCCATTTCTTGGTCGCACCGCCATCATCGTTGGCACAGATGTCGGTAGAGAGCATCTCATAAGTCTCACCGTTCCAGGTCTCCTTGGGAAAGTCCACCCAGTTGGAGAGGTTGCGACGGTGGTTGATGACGACATCGGCGATGGTGCCGAGGCCGACGGTCTTGAAGGTCTGGATCATCGAACGCAGTTGGACTTCGTTGCCGAAGGAACTGTTGTAGTCATTGAACCACCAGAGGTCGTCATAGCCCATGGACTGCGAGCCGCAGTTGCCGCTTTGGGGAATCCAGATGAGGTCGAAACTGCTGGCGAGGTCTGTGGCCTGCTGTTCGAGGACAGCCCAGCGAGTATCTTTGAATGAGTCCCAGTAGAACCCCTGTAGCATCACGCCTCCGTAGTTCTCAGGCCAGCCTTGGGCAGAGACGGTGAGGAGTGAGAAATGAAAAGTGAAAAGCACCAGCAGCACTTTCACGATGTTTGTAGTCTTTAGTCTTTTCATATTCTTTGTGATGTTTATTATTTGTATTTTCCGAATTCACGTAAGGCGGGTAGGGCCTGACCTGTGTGGTTGTCGAAAAGACCTCGGTTCAGCCAGCCTTTGGTCACGTTGTTTCCGAAGGCATTCTCTTCAGGGAACCACCAGAAGAGTCCCGTCACGTTGTGGTGTTTCATCAGCTCTGTGACCAGTTGGCGGGTGAACTCCGTCTGGCCCTCTACGCTGATGGGGTAGAACTCGCTATACTGGTCAGGCTTGGCCCAAGGGTCGTTCTCGTGGCTGTAGTAGGCTGCTGTCTCGACAATCATCACGGGCTTTTCGGGAAAGAGCCAGTTGAGGTTGTCGAGGGTCTTGCCCAGATTGGGGATGGTGCCGTGCCACATGGGATAGTAGCTGAGGCCGATGATATCGTAGTCGACACCATAGTTACGTAACTGCTTATAGTAGTTACGGGTGATGTCCCAATCGCCTGCCTTCTCGGTATGGATGATGATCTGTGCTTTCGGACACACCTCACGACAGGCCTTGCAGCCCGCTTCGAGGAAACTGCAGAGGGTGTCAAAGCCTTCGCTGCCTGAGGGGTTGAGTTTTCCGGTAGGCCACAGCATGCCGTTGGTAATCTCATTGCCTACCTGTATCATCTCCGGAGCGACACCAGCCCGCTTCATGGCCTGCAGTGAGTGACGGGTGTAGGCATAGACACTATCGGCAAGCGACTTTGCATCGCAGCCATCCCACCGCTTTGGTGTGAACTGCTTGCCTGGGTCTGCCCATGTGTCGCTGTAGTGAAAGTCGAGCATCACTTGCATGCCTGCTTTCTTGATCTGACGGCAGAGGCCAATGACATAGTCCAGATCTTGACACACCCCTTCGCCCTTATGGCTGGCTGGTGCATTCTGCGGATCGACGAACAGGCGGACGCGGATCATGTTCCATCCCTGCTGCTTCAGGAAGGGTAGCAGACTGACCTTCTGACCGTCATAGTCCTTGTAGACAGTGCCCTCCTTTTCGTAGGATGGCAACAAGGAGATATCACCGCCCAGATAGTGCTTGGGCTGTCCACTGGCAGTGGTGGTGAAGAGGCTTATGAGCATTGCGATGCCACAAGAGTGCCTGAGGGATATGAATAGTTCCTTCATGTTGTGTAGTTGTTTTGATGATTTGAGAAAGGCGAGCCACCCTTTCGGGCAGCCCGCCTCGGAATGGTCAGGGTAGAATCGAGTAGTATTACTCGGAAGCAGTGATTACTGCAAATGACTTCGTCTCGCAGATCGGGAAGAACTGGATGAAATACTTACCAGCGGTCTCAATCTTGAGGTTCGGGCCATCCTGCGTCAAGTTGTCTATCGTACCGCCCCAGTTGATGTCCCAGCCGTCATTGGCACGGAACTTGAATTCGTCGGCAGCCAGTTCAATGGTGCCTTCCCAAGCGCGAGTCTCTGGGTTGTATGTCAGATCGGTGTCTGTATCCCATCCGCCAGCCTGCGCAGGTCCAATGAGACCGATGCCTGTGATAGGCGTGAGTTTGTAGGTCATCTCGGCCAGATTGACTTCTGCCTTGTAGAAGCCCGGTGTAGCCAGGACATTACCAGAACCGCCGTCATCGATGAGCGTGCCGGAGAGACCGTCGTCGTTGATGGTGCCTGTACCGTAGTTGCCCTCATTCCAACTGTTGAAGGCTCCTGTGAATTTGAAGGCACCCTTACCTTCACTCCAGTCAGCATCCTGTGCATAGAAGAAGCCTGCGTAGATGCCATCCTGGTTAGCGCAGTAGAGCGGCTGTCCAACAGCACCCCAGTCGTTGTTCACACCTGCCTCGTAGATGTACTCGTTGAAGTTGAGTTCCTTGATCTCGTAGGTCATATCAGCCATATTGATACTGACACGATACATCTTGGCAGAGCCGTCGATGTGGAAGGAGTGGTCACCGTCGAGGTTATAGCGGCGGTCGAAGGAACCTGTCAGATCCTCGCTGGCTCCTGTGGTGCCATAGAGTTTCGTCCAGTCACCTGCAGCCACGGCATCGATCGCATCCTTGTCGCCGAAGGCGAACCACATGTCCTTACCTCCATCGAAAGTATAGGTGAAGACAGGATCCTCAAACACATCCTTGCTGCTGTGGTTGAACGTCATCGTCATGGCTGCATCTGCGCTCCAGTCACCAGGACCGCCGATGAGGTAGTAGTTGTCAGAGATGCTGACGGGCTCTACCTTGAAGGTGTAGCTCATCATGTCGATGGTTACCTTGATCTTTTTGGCTCCGGCAGGTACGCAGAACGAGTTGTCGGCACCCAGATTGTAACGGTAGTCGAGACGACCTTCCTTAGCCTGGCTGTCACCGCCTACGATACCGAACAGTTTGGTCCAGTCACCGGCTCCGATAGCGTCGCAAGCC
>ONPM01000064.1 GCA_900319715.1 uncultured Prevotella sp. | reverse complement strand
GACCTACAGGACTCTTTCTAAGGCGCTTCAGGATGGGCTTGAACCAACGACCCCCTGATTAACAGTCAGGTGCTCTAACCAACTGAGCTACTGAAGCAGATGCTTGCTGTTAAGCGGGTGCAAAAGTACGATGATTTTTTGAAACTACCAAACTTTTGGGCGAAAAAATTCATTAAAACCACTATTTTTTGCAAAAAAAGCAAAGAAAAAGGTGTTTTCTTGATAGAATCGTGTAATTTTGCAGCGTCAAATAACGATGAATATGAAAAGATATATTGCAATGCTGTTGTTGCTGACGGGCTTGTCGCTCACGGCTCAGGCACAAACGGGTAAAGATCATAACTTCGAGGTGGCCAAGCACCTCGACATCTTCAACCAACTGTACAAGAACCTGGAGTTGCTGTATGTGGACACGCTGAATCCGAAAGAGACCATCGGCAGAGGTATCACGGCGATGCTGAGGAGTCTGGATCCCTATACGGAGTATTATGCCCAGGACGAGACGAAGAACCTGCGGATGATGCTCACGGGCAAATATGCCGGCATCGGCGCCCTTATCCGCAAGCACCAGAAACTGGATCGTATCGTCATCGATGAGCCCTATCAGAATATGCCTGCTGCCGAGGTGGGACTGAAGAAGGGCGATATCATTCTGAGTATTGACGACTCGATGATGACCGACAAGGCCGTCAGTTACGTGAGCGAGCATCTGCGCGGCGAGCCTGGCACAAGTTTCCTGCTGAAAGTGATGCGGCCCTCGACGGGCAAACTGGTGAAGTTCAAGATTACCCGCAGGAACATCAAACTGCCAGAACTGCCTTACTATGGTATCCGCGAGGAGAATGTGGGCTATATCAATCTGAACTCGTTTACGGAAGGTTGTGCCAAGGATGTACGCCGTGCGCTCATCGACCTGAAGAAGCAGGGCGCTACGTCGCTCGTACTCGATCTGCGAGGCAATGGCGGCGGTTCAGAACAGGAGTCGGTAGACATACTGAACCTTTTCCTGCCGAAGGGCATCACCGTGGTAGAGAACCGAGGCAAGATCCCACAGGCGACGAAGGCTTACAAGACACGCGTAGAGCCGCTTGACACCGTGATGCCACTTGTGGTATTGGTAAATGGCGAGACGGCCTCGGCCAGCGAGATTACCAGCGGCGCCATCCAGGATCTGGACAGAGGAATTATATTAGGAACACGCACGTATGGAAAAGGACTTGTCCAGATACCCATCGACCTGCCCTATAACACCAACATGAAGGTGACGACCTCGAAATACTACATCCCCAGCGGCCGCTGCATCCAGGCCATCAACTACAAGAAGGGCAGCGAAGGCTATCGGGAGCATATCCCCGACTCGCTGACGAAGGTGTTTTACACCCGCAATGGCCGTGAGGTGCGCGATGGTGGCGGTATCAAGCCCGATGTGGAGATGAAAGGCGACACCATCCCCAACATCGCTTTTTATCTCTCCGCCTCTGGACAGGACTCGACGGAGGTGATGTTCGACTATGTGGTGGACTATATCGCCAAGCATCCGACAATCGCTCCAGCAGCCGAGTTCCATCTGACCGATACCGACTGGCTGGAGTTCAAGGAGCGTGTCGTCAAGAGTGGCTTCACCTACGACCCCGTCAGCAAGAAACAGTTTGCCGAGTTGGTGAAGACGGCTAAGTTTGAGGGTTACTACAATGAGGCCAAGGCAGCCTTTGACAGTCTGGAGTCGAAACTGAACCACGATGTGGCCTTCGCCCTCGACCGTCATGAGAAGGTAATACGTCAGATTCTGGAGGCAGACATCATTGCAGCCTACTATTTTCAGGCTGGTGCCATCGAGGCCGGCCTCAACTATGACAACCAGTTGAAAGAGGCCATCCGCCTGCTGAAGAATCCCGAGGAATATAAAAAGGTGTTGGCTCCCAAGAAAGAATCTAAAGAGACTTCTTCTATGATCCGTTTAGAGAAGAAGTTTGCTGGAGATATCACGGCAAAACATCAAGAGCCTCAAATTTTCAGCGCGATAGCCTAGTTATGATGACAAACTTGCATGCTGCTTTCTGGCCATGCTTGTCTGTGACGTTGGCGATGTAGACGCCAGCGGGCAATTGGCTGACGCTGATTTTTGCGCAGCCTCCGCTCAGTTGGATGGGCGTGTTCATGAATGTCTGTCCGGCTAAATTCACGACTTTAATCTGCAAGTCATCAGCGAGTGTACTGCTGATATCAAGGCTGCTCAGGTGATAGGTAATGCTGACATCCTCTGCAGCATCGGCCATAATGCCGCGGATGCCAGTCTCCTGAGGCTGGCTCACAGCGGTCAGATAACTGCTAGTGATGTTGGGCTTGGCGATGGTAGGGATGTTCATCACGAAAACGTCAGAGGTACCGTCAGGATAACGGCCCACCGTCTGATCATCTTCGTGTTGGGTGTAGGTGAGCCTGTCGCTCCACGACTCGTCAGCGGCGGTAAGCATGACGGTGCCACCCTCGGCTGCAAGTTTGAAGTCGGTATGCAGTTGTGCCGTCGGTTCCTGCTTGTCACACCAAACTATCAGATAACCATGGGCAGGGATGATAGTGGCAGCGTTGGTCTCACCTCTGGTAATCCGGTACTTCTTCGGATTTGACACCTTGTCGGTCAGATACATACCCTCCACATCGATGGGCATATTAGTGGTATTATAGAGTTCTATCCAGTCATCACGCTTGAAGTATTCATTGACATAGATGCCGTTGGAGGCGCTGACCTCGTTGATGCGAATGGGCGTGATATCCTTGACCGTCTGTTCGCAGGGCGCGAAACATGCTATGAGAGACTGCTTGTCGTGGTCGGCCATCAACTCCATGACAGAATCAGTTGACACAAAATCTTTTGAACCTACGGGAGTCTTCCACCCTATGAAATCGTAGCCTACTGGGGCTTTGGCCTCAATGGTGACAGGCGCAAACAGTTGTCCGTCGAAACTGGCATAGGGCACTTGGAGTCCATTAATGTAAAGACCGGCTCCACTAGTATCAGTGGAAAGCGAGACACTCAGTTTCGTAGCATCTGTGAGTTCCAAAGGCTTGTATCGCTGCAGCAGGTTGATCATATGCACCATCTGTGTCTTCAGTTTCCTTTTTATCATGTCAGCAGTCTTGTCCGGCACATAGCCGTCAAGTTCCGACATAGGGCGCATAGCGGCAGCCAGTTCGTCGACGATGGCCGTTGCCCGCTTCTTCTCAAACACACTACCTGCTACGATGCAAAAAGTATCGATGAATTTCCTGCGGTATTCATCGTGCTTGAGCAAATTGAGGAACAGGCGGACGACATCCGCTGACTTGTTTTTGTCAAGAACCTCGCTGAGATCGCTTCTCATGGCAAAGGGATAGAGGGAATAGTCAAGGTCAAAAAGAATAAAGCGATAGCGGCCGTCGTTCTGGTTGCGATAGGCTTTGACATTATTGATGGGCCAATCGTCGTTACACAAGAAGATCTCTGTGGCCATATAGTTGGTGAACTCGTCAATGTCTAACTGTTTTTTAATACTATCGTAGATCCCAGGATAATTGATGCCTCCGGAAAGATAACAAAGTTGTTTGAAGGACGAATAGGTGCCATTCTTAACAATATCGTTCTCAAACATGTCAATTTCATCATCATCATATCCGTAATTGGCATAGACGAACTTGTCGTTGTTGGGCTCGCGCAGATTCAGTACGCCACGAAACCGTCCGTTGATGAATTCGGCGACCTGCACCGTGCTTTGTACGTCGATGTCAATGCCTGAGCGCTGGACGATGGTGGTGAGGGCGGGATCCATGAAACGGGCGTGGTTCTCAAAGGCGTCATTACCGCCGTTGCGTACGATGACGGTCTTGTTGCGAATATAGGGTTTCTGTGGAAAAAAAGAATAATCGAAGCGGTTCTGCCCGTCAAAAATCTTGCTCGATTTCAGTTTCATCGAACGGGGCTCAATCACACGAGTACATCCTCCTGAGACGGCGATATTCACATCTTGATTGAAAAGCATGCCATCTGTGGGGCTGATATAGCTGAAATTCACAGGCCGATCCCAGTCCATGTTCCAGTTGCAGGGTTCGTTGGTACAATTACCAGCAATGCCGTTGATGCCCTTCACGTCGATGCCCCACATGGGGTCAGTGAAGTATCGTTCATCGCCGACGATGGAAACAACGGGAATGGTATAACTGACATTGGTTTTGATATAGCTGTGGGTGACAGGAACACTTGGCAGACAGCCGTCACGGAAAAGACGGAACACAAAAATGGCTGTCTCGCTGATGGTGAATAATCCGTCAAGGCTTTGCCGGCTTGATGTACTGGCATCGGCGGAATCAACGGGTACGTCATTGGTGGGTATGCTGCCGTCGGTGGTGTACATCAGCACCGTGCCTTCAGGAATGTCCACCTTAATACTCAGCGAGTCCTTGAACAACTGGCTGCCCTGGTCGACAACAGGTTGCTGCAGACGGTCACTGGCAAAAACTGCTGTGGTATTCGTGGTACCAGGTGTCGCCATAGCCGTCCAGCCCCATTCTTCGCCGCCATCAGTCTTTCGGGCATAGGCCGTACGGCTCAATGCTTCGGGATAATCCAGACTTGTCACCAGTTCGCCATTATTGTCACTCAAGTAGATGGTACCACCGTCGCAGTCAAGTTTGAAGGGTGCCTGGTTGCTCTTAATATTATCAGACCCCAACCATATAATCTTGTAACCTTTTGCCGGCACCGTCCCGATGTTGCTGGGCATTTTCCACCGCATGAGGTTGTTGGCATCGTCACTCAGATACATCCCTTTCAAGTTAACAGTTTCTTCGCCAGGATTATACAGTTCTATCCAACTGTCGAAGTTGGTGGCAGGGCTCATCACCTCACCGGCATTAGAGGCCATCAGTTCATTGATGACCAGGATGACAGACAGTATCGCTGACCACATAGTTTATTAAAATTGGCTGCAAAGGTACAAAGAAAACCCAAACAGAATGGTTGGAATGTGTATTTTTTAATGAAATGATAACTTTTTTAATAAAATATTTGGTAGATTACATGGAAATGCGTACCTTTGCACCCGTTCAGCGGAATGAGAGACTCGAAAGGGTCTCTCATTTTCGATATTAATAGGTAATAGATGATCAATAAGGAAACAATTCAAGCATTGACGGAAGAGTGGTTGCAGGGCAATGATTACTTCCTGGTAGACATTAACTTTGGTACCGATGACCGAATCGTCATCGAAATCGATCATGCCGACGGCGTGTGGATTGAGGACTGTGCAGAACTGAGCCGATTCTTGCAGGAGCGTCTTGGCGATGAGGTTGGAGACTACGAACTAGAGGTGGGCAGCGCCGGGCTTGGACAGCCTTTCAAGGTGGCTCAGCAGTACCTGAACCACATCGGCGACACCATTGAGGTACTTGGCCTCGACGGCAAGAAAGTGCAGGGCGTGCTGAAATCAGTGGATAGCACAAACTTCACCATCACCGTACAGGAGAAACAAAAGCAAGAAGGCAAGAAGCGTCCCGTAATGGTAGAGGTGGACAAGACCTACACGATGGACGGCGTGAAGTATGCCAAGTATCTGCTGACATTCAAATGAATAATTAAAAATTAAAAAACATATTAATGGCAACAAAGAAAGAATCGAAAGGTCCCTCAATGATTGATACCTTTCAGGAATTTAAAGAGAACAAGAACATCGACCGTACCACGCTCGTGAGTGTGCTCGAAGAGAGTTTCCGCAATGTCATCGCCAAGATCTATGGCTCTGACGAGAACTTTGACGTGATTGTAAACCCCGACAAGGGTGACTTCGAGATTCACCGTAACCGTGTGGTGGTAGCCGACGGCGAGGTCGTTGACGAGAACAAGGAAATTGCACTCTCCGAGGCCCAGAAAATTGAGCCTGACTACGAAGTGGGTGAGGAGGTGTCAGAGGAGGTGGACTTCCAGAAGTTTGGCCGCCGAGCCATCTTGAACCTACGCCAGACACTGGCTTCGAAGATTCTGGAACTGGAGCACGATTCCCTCTATCAGAAGTATAAGGATAAGGTCGGCCAGGTGGTCAGCGGTGAAGTCTATCAGATCTGGAAGCGTGAGGTGCTCCTGATGGACGATGAGAGCAACGAACTCCATCTGCCAAAGAGCGAGCAGATTCCCTCAGACAACTATCACAAGGGTGAGACCATCCGTGCCATCGTGAAAGAGGTTCAGAACGAGAACAATAACCCTCGTATCATCCTCTCCCGTACCAGTCCTGTGTTCCTTGAGCGTCTGCTCGAGGCCGAGGTACCCGAAATCAACGACGGCCTGATTACCATCAAGAAGGTGGCTCGTATGCCTGGTGATCGCGCCAAGGTAGCCGTTGAGAGTTACGACGAACGTATCGACCCGGTAGGCGCCTGTGTCGGTGTGAAAGGTAGCCGTGTGCATGGTATCGTCCGCGAACTCTGCAATGAGAACATCGATGTCATCAACTACTCCTCAAACGTTCAGTTGTATATCCAGCGTGCGCTGAGCCCGGCCAAGATCTCGAGCATCGTGCTCGACCAGGAGAACCGTAAGGCTGAGGTCTATCTGCAGCCAGAGGAGGTGAGCCTTGCCATCGGACGTGGTGGCATGAACATCAAACTCGCATCGATGCTGACAGAATACACCATTGATGTCTACCGTGTCGTCAACGAGAACGAAGATGACGAGGATATCTATCTGGAAGAGTTCAATGACGAGATCGACCAGTGGGTCATCGATGCCATCAAAGCCATCGGCCTGGATACTGCCAAGGCTGTGCTGAATGCTCCCCGTGAGATGCTGATTGAGAAGGCTGACCTCGAGGAAGAGACCGTTGACCATCTGCTAAGCGTATTACGTGCGGAGTTCGAATAATGTTCATAGTTTACAGTTGACGGTTTACAGTTTACAGATGATAATCTGGCAAGCCGTTCTGATCCGTCAGTGTAATCAACTGTAAACTGTAAACTGTAAACAGTAAACAAAAAGAAAGGAATAGAATGGGAGTCAGATTAAATAAAGTATTAACGGAACTGAACATTGGTCTTCAGACGGCAGTCGACTATCTGAAGAACAAGAAAAGTCTGGGTGAGATCAAAGACGACGCCAACATGAACACCAAGATTAATGATGAGCAATACGAAGCGCTTGTCAAGGAGTTCAGGGGCGACAAAGACGTGAAGACCCAGGCTGGTATGATGTTCCCCAAGAAGAAAGAGAAGGAGAAGGTCAAGAAAGAAACCGCTCCTGAGCCCGTTGTGGTGGAAACAAGGGAAGAGCCTCGCCAGACATTTACTCCGCTGGGAAAGATTGACCTGAGCCAGGTAGGCAAGCCTGCTCCAAAAGAGAAACCCGCTCCAACGGAGAAGAAGCCAGAGCCCAAGCCGGAACCCAAACCAGAACCCAAACCCAAGCCCAAGCCAGAGCCTAAGCCCGTAGAGGAAAAGAAGGTGGAGCCTGCTCCTCAGCCCAAAGCCGAAGAACCAAAGCCTGAGCCCGTGGAAGCACCTGAACAAGAGGTTAAGCCAGAACCCGTTGAGGCAGAACCGCAGGAGTCTGCTCCCAAAGATCAAGAGATCTATAAACTGAAGACGGAACAGAAGGCTATGCCAAATCTGAACGTCGTCGGCAAGATTGACCTTGACTCGCTGAACCAGAGTACGCGTCCGAAGAAGAAATCGAAGGAAGAGCGTAAGAAGGAGCGCGAGGAAAAACAGGCCCAAATGCATGGCGGCAACGGTGAGAAGAAGAAGCGTGAACGTATCCGTGGCGGTAAGGAGCGCGTGGATATAGAGGCGGCTGTGAATGGCCAAAACAATCAGAACAACCAAAAGAAGAATAAGAACAAGGGTGGCAACCAGAACTTCCAGGATGGTGGCCAGCAAGGAGGCAAGAACAACAAGAAGAAAAACCGTCCTGTAAAGCCCTTGGAGGTTGACGATGAGGCCGTAGCCCGTCAGGTGAAGGAGACGCTGGCACGTCTGACATCTAAGAACCAGAACAAGAAGGGTGCCAAGTACCGTCGTGAAAAGCGTGATGCCGTGGCTGAGCGCATGAACGAGGAGATGGCACAGGAGGCAGCACAGAGCAAGGTACTGAAACTGACAGAGTTTGTGACCGTGTCTGAGTTGGCAACGATGATGAACGTCGGCGTGAACCAGGTCATCGGTACCTGTATGAGCATCGGCATCATGGTAAGTATCAACCAGCGCCTGGATGCCGAGACCATCAACATTGTGGCTGAGGAGTTCGGCTTTACTACCGAATATGTCAGCGCTGAGGTTCAGAACGCCATCACCGAGGAGGAGGATGATGAGAACGATCTCGTCAACCGCGCTCCGATTGTGACGGTGATGGGTCATGTAGACCACGGTAAGACCTCATTGCTCGACCATATCCGCAATACCAACGTGATTGCCGGTGAGGCCGGTGGTATCACCCAGCACATCGGTGCCTACAACGTGAAACTGAAGGATGGCCGTCGCATCACCTTCCTCGACACCCCTGGTCATGAGGCCTTTACCGCCATGCGTGCCCGTGGTGCCCAGGTGACGGATATCGCCATCATCATCGTGGCTGCCGACGACTCGGTGATGCCTACTACCAAGGAGGCTATCGCCCACGCCCAGGCTGCCAACGTACCGATGGTGTTTGCCATCAACAAGATTGATAAGCCGGGTGCCAACCCCGATAAGATCCGTGAAGACCTTGCCAATATGAATCTGCTCGTCGAGGAGTGGGGCGGTAAGTTCCAGTGTCAGGAAATCAGTGCCAAGAAGGGCATTGGTGTCGATGAACTCCTTGAGAAAGTGCTTCTCGAGGCCGAGATGCTTGACCTGAAGGCCAATCCGAACCGTAAGGCAACAGGTTCCATCATTGAGTCATCACTCGACAAGGGCCGCGGCTACGTGTCTACCGTCCTCGTATCGAATGGTACGCTGAAGGTGGGTGACATCGTTGTGGCGGGAACAAGTTACGGTCGTATCAAGGCCATGTTCAATGAGCGTAACCAGCGTATCGAGAAGGCCGGACCAGCAGAGCCCGCCATCATCCTCGGACTGAATGGTGCTCCGACGGCTGGCGACTCTTTCCATATCATGGAGACGGAGCAAGAGGCTCGTGAGATCACCAACAAACGTACACAACTCCAGCGTGAGCAGTCGCTCCGTACGACGAAGACGCTTGGTCTCGACGATATTTCGCACCGTATTGCTCTCGGTGAGTTCCATGAACTGAACATCATCGTCAAGGGTGATACAGATGGTTCTATCGAGGCTCTCTCCGACTCGTTCATCAAACTCTCTACCGAGAAGGTGCAGGTGAATGTCATCTCGAAGGCTGTAGGTCAGATCTCCGAGAACGATGTCATGCTGGCTTCGGCTTCCGATGCCATCATCGTCGGCTTCCAGGTACGTCCTTCTGCCGATGCCCGCAAACTTGCTGAGCGTGAGGGTGTTGAGATTAATACCTATTCTATTATCTATGACGCCATCGACGAGGTGAAGTCTACGATGCAGGGTATGCTCGACAAGGTGAAGAAGGAAGTGATCTCTGGTGAGATTGAAGTGAAACAGGTGTTCAAGATTTCGAAGGTGGGTACCGTTGCCGGTGGTCTGGTGACCGATGGTAAGGTACACAGCAAAGACAAGGCCCGCGTCATCCGCGATGGTATCGTGATCCACACCGCTCCTATCGACGCCCTGAAGCGCTATAAGGACGACGCCAAGGAAGTGGCAACAGGTCTGGAGTGCGGTATCTCACTGGTCAACTTCAACGACATCCAGGTCGGTGATATCATCGAGACCTTCACCGAGATTGAGGTAGAGCAGAAGTTGTAAGAAGATGTGAAGTTGAGGAGTTAGGAGAAATGAAGAAAAAGAAGTTCCGTTCTTTTGCCAAGCGCCTGACAAGGTGGATAGCACTCTCACAGTTTATTGTGATGCTATTTGCTACGTATTGGATCTTCATACTTGCCAAGACCTTTGTGATCATGGAGGAGGCAAGTCTCTACAAGAGTTCTCTTTCGACTGCCAATGCGAACGTCAGTCGGGTGCTTTCTGAAGTGACAACCGCCACGAGCAACCATGTAAGCGAGATTCAGGATTGTCTGGGCCAGCCAGACAAACTGGTGGGTATCATCGACAGGATAGTGGCCCAGAATCCGGTTATCCGTAGTTGCGGGCTCAGTTTCATCGAGAACTACTATCCGCAGAAGGGGCGCTGGTTCTGCCCTTACGCCGTCAGAGATGACGACGGGAAGACAGAGAGGCGCATCCTCGGTAGTGCCAGTCACGATTACCTGAAGGCCGAATGGTTTGAGGAGGCGCTCAAGACTGATAGTGCCTATTGGTCTAAGCCGTTCTTCGATGCTTCCGACTCTATCACGCCGTTGGTGTCGTACATGCTGCCTGTCAAGGACAAGCAGGGAAAGACGGTCGCCATACTTGGAGCGGACCTGTCGTTGGAACGGATTCGCAAACAATTGTTTGGCGGCATGTATGCTGAAGACGACTCCATCAGTATCAAGATAGAAAACGATCCCGACGAAAACAGCGAAAACAGCGATAATAGCGACGGTGGCTTTATCAACTTTGATTGGAGGGGTATAACGAAGAAGTTCATCATAGACGGTGACGGAACATTCGTAGCCTATCCCAAAGAAGACTACATTATCAAGAAGAACTATTTCGAACTTGCCAAGACAACGACTGACACGATAGACGATCATCTAGGCCGTCAGATGGTGGCTGGCAGGATGGGTACTTATAACGACAAGAAAGGCATCCTGCCCCAATCGTTCAGGTTCTTCGATAGCGAAACTTGGTTGTCATACGTTTTCTATGAGCCAGTCAAGAATACTCATTGGAGTATTGTTTCCGTCGTTCCCAATGTCATGATCGATCTTGTGGCTATCGGCTTGGGGGTTATCATGCTTCTGCTGATTGCCCTTGCCTTGTTGGTGACCCGTATAGCCGGACGCCTGATTATCAAGCGGGCCGTCAAGCCGCTGACGGCTTTGGTGGCTTCGACAGGCGAAGTGGCCAAGGGAAACTTTGCGGCGCCGTTGCCAGTCATCAAGCATAATGACGAGATACTTCAGTTGCGCGACTCCTTCGAGTCGATGCAGCACTCGCTGACGCATTACGTAGACGAACTCAAGTCGACGACTGCCTCGAAGGCGGCTATCGAGAATGAACTGAAGGTGGCCCACGACATCCAGATGTCGATGCTGCCGAAGACCTTCCCACCCTACCCTGAGCGCGACGACATCGACATCTATGGCTTCCTTCAGCCCGCCAAGGATGTAGGAGGCGACCTGTTCGACTTCTATATTCATGACGAGAAGTTGTTCTTCTGCATCGGCGACGTCTCCGGCAAAGGTATCCCGGCCTCATTGGTGATGGCTGTCACCCGCTCGCTCTTCAGGAACATTTCGGCTCACACGACAGAGCCTCACCGCATAGCAGAGATGCTTAATCAGGCATTGGCAGACGGCAATGAGACCGAGATGTTTGTCACCGCTTTCATCGGGGTACTTGACTTGGGGACTGGATGCCTGCGGTATTGCAATGCCGGACATAACCCGCCGCTGATCTTGGGGCGCGATATCAGCCTGCTGCCTTGTGAACCCAATATAGTGCTCGGCCTGTTGGAAGATATCCCATTCAAACCTCAGGAGATACAGTTTGAGCCTCAGACCACGATATTTCTCTTTACCGACGGCCTGAACGAGGCTGAGGACATCCATCATGCCCAGTTTGGCGATCAGCGTATCGCCAGCGAGGCTGAAGCCTTATTGGCAGAGGGGAAGAACCAGCCCGAACAGATCGTCAACCAGATGACCAAGGCCGTCCACGCTTTTGTGGGGCAGGCCGAACAGAGCGACGACCTCACCATGCTGGCCATCAAATATATGAGAGGTGAGAGGTAAGAGGTGAGAGGTAAGAGAGGTGTGAGGTAAGAAACGATGAGTGCTATATGAATAGTTTGCCAGATAATCAACAGAATAATGTATCTGCTCCCCTCCCCAGGGAGGGGCAGGGGGGTGGGTCTCCTAATGCATTCGTACGTCAGGTCGCCGAACAGAAATACGAGTTCGGCTTCACCACCGATGTACATACCGAGATCATACCTGTAGGACTGAACGAGGATATCGTCCGCCTCATCTCCCAGAAGAAGGGTGAGCCCGAGTGGATGCTCGACTTCCGTCTGAAGGCCTTCCGCTACTGGAAGGAGCAGACGGAGCCCACATGGGGCCATGTGCATGTGCCACCCATCGACTATCAGTCTATCTCCTATTATGCCGACCCGCTGGCAAAGAAACCCAAGGGCGACGGGAAGATTGATCCTGAATTAGAAAAGACCTTCGATAAACTGGGAATTCCCTTGGAGGAACGCCTGGCACTCTCTGGCAACACCGCCGTCGACGCCATCATGGACTCCGTCAGCGTGAAGACCACCTTCAAGGAGAAACTCCGCGAGAAGGGGGTCATCTTCTGCTCCATCGGCGAGGCCATCAAGGAGCATCCCGATCTGGTGCGACAGTATCTGGGCACCGTGGTGCCTTACAAGGATAATTTCTTTGCAGCCCTCAACTCGGCCGTATTCAGCGACGGTTCCTTCGTCTATATCCCCAAGGGCGTGCGCTGTCCCATGGAACTCAGTTCCTACTTCCGTATCAATGCCCGCAACACAGGACAGTTCGAGCGCACCCTCATCATTGCCGACGACGATGCCTACGTCTCCTATCTCGAAGGCTGTACGGCCCCGATGCGTGATGAGAACCAACTGCATGCCGCCATTGTGGAGATCATCGTCATGAATCGTGCGGAGGTGAAGTACTCCACCGTCCAGAACTGGTATCCGGGCGATGAGAACGGTAAGGGAGGTGTGCTGAATTTGGTCACGAAGCGAGGTGACCTGCGGGGCACAGACTCCAAACTATCCTGGACGCAGGTGGAGACGGGCTCCGCCATCACCTGGAAATACCCCTCTTGTATATTAAGAGGTGACAACTCGCAGGCTGAGTTCTATTCCGTGGCGGTGACGAATAACTATCAGGAGGCCGACACAGGCACGAAGATGATCCACATCGGCAAGAACACGAAGAGTACCATCATATCGAAAGGCATCTCGGCAGGCCACTCCCAGAACTCTTACCGAGGTCTGGTGCGTGCTGCCTCAACCGCCGACAATGCCCGCAACTACTCATCTTGCGACTCGCTGCTCTTAGGCTCCGACTGCGGTGCCCACACCTTCCCCTACATGGATGTCCACAACGACACCGCCATCTTCGAGCATGAGGCTACGACCTCGAAGATCTCCGAAGATCAACTCTTCTACTGCAACCAGCGTGGTATTCCCACAGAGCAGGCCGTCGGCCTTATCGTCAACGGCTATGCCAAGGAGGTGCTCCAGAAACTCCCCATGGAGTTTGCCGTCGAGGCCCAGAAACTGCTCTCCGTCTCGCTCGAAGGCACTGTAGGATAGCACACGAAAAAAGTGAAAACAGGCCTACATTCCTACATTTTCCGCATAATCTTCTGATATTCAGAAGGTAAGACTATGTATCAGATGCTTACAAGCAAAATGTAGGAATGTAGGGTGTTTTCGCTATTTTCAACAAATCACATTCCATTTCGAATGCAGTTATCGGCATGGCTGCCAGTCAACTCCGCGATAGTAATCTCTGGCGGCATTTCCATATTTAGATTATTTAACATAAAAAATGCACAAATAACCAGTTTTATAACGTATCTTTGTGGCGAGAATTTCAAAATGAAATCACCTGTTAGTATTATTTCCGCACAGGCACTGAATCTCGACGACTATGTGCAGAGAACGTTAGATGATACAGATCGTGTAAGTTTTTGTGCAACATCGAAATAAAAAAGTATTATTTATTATAGTCAGAAACAACGAATTCTATATCTGAAGAAGGAATAGCGAAGATCAACACCATATCTAATTTGGTGTTAAGGAAAAGAGGCGATTCGGCGGTTGAGTTTAACAATGCCGCGGGTCGTCTTTATGTGCTTCATTTTATTGAGGTGGCGGAGATGGGCTGTCATCGCGTGCTCTACTTTATGCTCAGGCTTGCTGACGGGAAGCGTGGCAGTGCGCCTGACAAGGAAGTGGGGCGGATGATCGTGGCTGTTATTACCCAATATCTGGTGGAACATCCCGACGACCTGGTTTGCTACTGCCATTACGACAATCCGCTGACGAACGCGATTAACAGGATCTTCCACCTGTGGGCACGTTCCAATCAGGATGTTATTGACGGCAGGGTTACTTCCTTCGACGGTACTGGGCATCATGCCGAAGGGCATGGGTTGCATTTCATGGTAATGCACCATTTGAAGTGTAAGGACATCGCCCAGCTGAAGACATACATTCTGGAAAACAGTGACGCGTTTGCCACCTGCATTAGGGAACAGATAGTACTTCTTATAGACATAGAGGAGCAAATGCACGAATCGGACCATGCGGTGTGTTAGGCTACATAACGACAGGTTGCAAGGACTGAAGGGCGGACAGGTACCTGAAGGCATGAAGGTATGCCTGGTGTTAGGTGCCAAACTGCGTCCAGACAACTCGCTTTCGCCTATCCTGCAGCTGCGGGTGAGGCTGGTGAGCATCCTTGCCAACGCCTATCCTGACTGGACGTTCTACATCTCAGGTTGCCGTGCTGACACTTCCGTCATCTACCGCACACTGGTTGAGGAATACCATATTCCTGAAGAGCGCTTCGTGCTCGACTCCCAGCAGTTTCCACATCGCCCGTTCGCTGCGCATTGCCCGATGGCTGGGTTATGATGCCTGGGGCATTGACATCAGCGACTATGAGAAGGTGAAGACCAATCATTACTACTGGCGCGAACAGTTGGCTGCCCTGCGCTCGCTGTGGCTGGTGTTCTGCGTCAGGACGCCCCTCGGCCGTATCTCAACAAGTTTTTTCCATAACAGACTACTCCGCCGCCTGCGACGCAACGAGCAGCAGTTTGATGCGCAAAACGAGCAGATATTGCAGCGTGCGATGAAAAGCGTCGACAAGTCGATGCCGCTGACCGAATACTTTTTCCGCCAACTGATGGAGGGCGGCATTGCTACCTCAATGACACAGCCCCAGGAAGAAGAACACTTGATAGTGAGTCTGAGTCATGTAGACTGTACCACCGTGATGGAGGATGTACTGGCACTGGCGCTGTGCTACAGAGACGGGCGCACCACGCTGGCCGACCTCAAGGACTACTATCGGCGGATGCACTATCTGGACGGTGTCGTCTCGTTTGCCACCCGTAACCATTACTTCACCTGGATCATGCAGTCGGCCATCAACGAGGGATTCGTGGAGCGTATCAGCCCTGACGAGCCCGCCTTTCCATTTACGGGGGTGATGGACCTGCAACCGAGTTATATGACCAGAAACAAGCATCTGTTCCGCCCCCAGATGGAGAACAAAGACAACTACGCGGCCATCGCCCTTCGCCAGCAGCAGAGTGTGCGCTTTACCTATATCCCCCGCGAACTGCTGAACATGCCGCAGGATTCGGAGTTGGGCGTGATTCACGATGGCGACATCCTGGCTGTGGCGTGTGATCAGCATACCTGGGCAAGAGGCGTGGAGGTCAAGCACCTGCTGATAGCCAAATGGATTGATGGCAAACTGTACTTCTATCATGCCAGCAAAGATGGATTAGGACTGTCAAATATGGATGCCTACACTTATATGAAGGATAAGTTCACGATGATAGGT
>ONPM01000056.1 GCA_900319715.1 uncultured Prevotella sp. | reverse complement strand
ATCCATGTGGAGGCACAGGAGAACAGCGAAGAGGAGATAGCCAACCAGATTATCTTCTCTGACCCTGCAACGGGTAAGGTGGTACGTGTTCGCGATGTGGCCCGTGTGGTGCGCGAATATGAGCCGATGTCGAGTCGTATCGAGCAAGACGGGCACCCCTGTGTGTTGCTGTCGATGGAGATGACGCTGGGTAATAACGTGGTGCAGTACGGCAGCGTGAGCGACTTCCTGCGCGACCTGCTCATCTCGATGGCTATCATTATCCTGGTGATGATGGTGCTGTTCCCCATCCGTTCGGCCATCGTGGCGGCCGTCACCATCCCGCTGAGCACCTTTGTCAGCGTGGCGGTGATGTATATGATGGGTATCGAACTGAACATCGTGACACTGGCGGCACTGATTGTAGTGTTGGGAATGATAGTGGATAACTCGATTGTGGTCATCGATGGCTATCTGGAGTATCTGGGCAAAGGCTTCAAGCCCTTTGATGCGGCCATAGAATCGGCCCGTCAGTATTTTATGCCCATGCTCTTGGCTACCATCTGTATCTGTGCCATTTTCTATCCGTTCCTCATCACGATGAAGGGTATGTTCCACGACTGTCTGGAGGACTTCCCCGTTACGATTACCATCAACCTGATGGTGTCGCTGCTACTGGCGGTCACCGTCATCCCGTTCCTCGAGACGCGCATCATCCAGCCCGATAAGGTGAGCACAGGAGGCAACAAGATAACAAACTGGGTGCAGAATACATATAACAAGGTACTCGACTGGACCTTTGCCCACCCGTGGCTGACCATCGGTGGCGGCGTCGCCGTCATCCTGCTCTCAACACTGATAGTGCCGACGCTGAAGATCCGTCTCTTCCCATACGCCGACCGCGACCAGTTTGCCGTGGAGATATTCCTGCCCGACGGAAAGGGACTGGCAGAGACGGTGTTGATAGCCGATTCAGTACAACACGTGCTTGAGAAAGATGAACGTATCACTGGTATCACTGGTTTCATCGGCTGCTCATCGCCTCGGTTTATGGATGCTTACGCTCCGCAGATGGCAGGAAATAACTATGCACAGTTCATCGTGAATACTCAGAGCGATAAGGCCACGCTCGACCTCCTGGCCCGGTATCAGCCACAACTGAGTGAGGCGTTTCCCAATGCTTATGTGAAGTTTAAGCGCTTGGACTATCTGGAGGTGAGCGAACTGGAATATCGTTTCTATGGCGACAACCTCGACTCGCTGCATGTGGTGGCTGAACGGCTGATGGAGCGTATGCGCCGGATGCCGGAACTGGAGTGGGTGCATACCGACTATCTGCAGCCTTATCCCGTCATCAACGTCAGGCTCGATCCTGTGACCTCTGCCCAGTTAGGTATCACCCGCACTACCGCCCAGTTGGCTCTGAGTGCCACATCAAGCGACCTGCGCGTGGGGCAGATCTGGGAGGGCGACTACGAACTGCCCATTGTGGTGAAGGACGACGCCGACATGACCTTCTCAGATGTGGCCAGTCTGGGCATTGCATCGCCGATGTCGATGGTGTCAGGAGGTTTCCACGGCACCAATTCAACAGTTCCTCTGCGACAGATTGCCCGGGTCGCTCCCCGGTGGAGCGAGAGCCGCATCATGCATCGTGGCGGCGAGCGCTGCATCACGGTGACGGCCCAGTTTGCGCAGGGTGTCTATACCGCTCCTGTAGAGAAAGAGATAGCCCGCATCATGCAGGAGGATATCCTGCTGCCGCAGGGCGTGCGTACTGAGGTGGGCGGTGAGATCGAATACGGCGACGAGGCCATGCCGCAGATTATCGGCGGCATCACCATTGCGATGATCATCGTGTTCTTCTTCCTGCTGTTCAACTTCAGAAAGTATGGCGTGACCACCGTCTGTATGGTTGCCCTGGCGCTGATGATCCCCGGGGCGCTCATCGGTCTGGCACTGATGAACCGTGCCTTGGGACTGACCTCTATTTTCGGTCTTATCACGCTGATGGGTATGATTATGCGTAACGAGATCCTGATCTTTGAGCATGCCATCGCAATCATTGACCATTCACCATTGACCATTGACCATTCTGCTGCGCAAAAGGAGGCGGATGCCAATAATGGTCAATGTTCAATGGTCAATGTTCAATCATACAACGAAGTTGTAAAACGTGCTGCCTACGAGGCCGGCAAGCGACGCATGGTGCCTATCTTTCTCACCACCGCCACTACGGCCGTTGGCGTGGTGCCGATGATCATCGCCCAGAGTTCGTTCTGGATGCCCGTCGGCGTCACCATCTTCGCAGGTGGCATCGGCTCGCTCATCATGGTGGTTACCATGCTCCCCGTCGTCTATTGGAAGGTTTCGACTAAATAGACCCACCCCCGACCCCTCCCTGTATGGAGGTGAGTGAATAGTACTATTAATTGAATAATATGAAATAATGAAGAAACAAGTTTTTGTATTGTTATTACTGTCAGCATCAGTATTTTCTACGCCAGCTCAAGTGTCTGCTCCCCTCCCTCATAGGGAGGCGCCGGGGCCGGATCTTTATACCCTGGAGCAGATCAGGGATTCTGCCCTCCGTAACAACATCGCCATTCGTAGTGCCCAGTACAACATCGAGGCCGCCCGGCAGCAGCGCAAGGAGGCATTTACCAAGTATTTCCCCAATGTGAGCGGTACAGGTCTTTGGTTCAATGCCAATAAAGGCATGGCGCAGACCACCCTGACCCCCTCGGAGAGCCTGTCGCCTGAGTTGGGAGCCACGCTTGCCCAGATGCTCCCGGCCGAAGCCCTCGCCGCACTTGGCAACCCCGTCAGCATCTCGATGATGAAGAACGGCACCATCGGCTCGCTCACGGCTCTGCAGCCCGTCTTTGCCGGTGGTCAGATCGTCAACGGCAACAGACTCGCCAAGGTGGGTGAAGAGGTAAGCCGCCTGCAGTTGCAGTTGTCGGAAAACGAAGTGGAGAAGACTGCCGAACAATACTTCTGGCAGTTGGCCTCGATGCAGGAGAAGATGAAGACCCTCGAGGCTGCAGACACCCTGTTGGCCAGTATCCACAAAGATGTAGATGTGGCTGTGCGCGCTGGTCTGGCCATGCCCAACGACCTGTTGCAGGTACAGTTGCGACAGAACGACATAGAGAGTCAGCGGCTGAAACTAAATAACGGCATCTCCATTGTCCGTTTGTTGCTGTCGCAGTATTGCGGTCTGCGCGATACGTCGTTCGTCATATCCTATCAGTCTGACGCTATTTTGCCACAGACCGCTAAGTTAGACCATCATCAGGCACTATTGGGAACTCGAGAATATCAACTTCTTGACAAACAGGTGGAAGCCGCTAATCTCCAGAAGAAGTTGGCCATCGGCCAGAACCTGCCATCAGTTGCTGTAGGTGCGGGCTACAACTACCATGATCTTCTGGGCAGCCATCACTCGTTCGGGATGGTGTTTGCCACCGTTAGTGTGCCCATCTCCGACTGGTGGGCAGGCTCTCACGCCATCAAGCGCCGCAAGATAGAGCACCAGAAAGCTGTGGAACAGTTAGAGGATAATGCCCAACAGTTGCAAATCCGTATGCAAAATACTTGGAATGGGGTAGAAGAGTCGTATCAGCAGTTGCTTCTGGCTCAACGTAGTATCGAACAGGCAGCGGAAAACCTGCGCCTTAATCGTAATTATTATAAAGCAGGTATCTCAAAAATGAGTGACTTACTCGAAGCCCAGATGCTCTATCAGCAGTCTCTCGACCGCCGTACAGATGCCTATGCGGATTTGCAACTACGGCTTTTGGAATACAGACAGGCAACAGGGCAAGAATAAACAGGCCGTTTTTAATATTCGTAGAGCCTGATGTGCAGTAATTTCCACTCGCCGACACTGATACGGGCATGACGGCCCTGGTGGGTCTGGTCGCCGTTATGGCGACGGAGATACTGCATCGTGCCGTCATCCGAAATGCAGACTTCATCGACGGAGAGGAGACCTAGGCGCTTGCCATTGAAGTGTTTGTTTACTTTTGGGCTTTTATTTCCGCCTGCTTCAGCAAAGCCATCTTCACCTAATTGTTTCTTCTCCTCCTGCTGCTTCTCAGTAGGTGTCTTGAAGTCGACGACCACACCGCTGCCCGCCAACAGATAGTCGTACTTACCCAGACGGATGAGTATGGCGCCGCCCTCTGGCCACGTGCTGCCGTCGGTGGCGCGGGGATCCCAAGGAAGGGTGAAGAAGTGGCGACAGGTCATCATCACGCCTTCGTCGCAGATGATGCGTTCCCGGTCTTCCTGATCGAAGAGCAATCCCCAGGTATTCTCTGTCTGCTTCACATGGGATACTTGCCGCAACAGCGAATAGGCTTTTGTAACGGATTCTGTATCTTCAGGACTGGCCTGGTCGATGGCGAAGGGGGAGAAACCGAGTGCCTGATGCTCGCCGAAGGCATAGAGGGCACGCACACTGCTGTTCTCGCAACAACGGCTCTCAGGGATAAAGAGCCGGTTCTTGATGTTTCCGCCAATCCCCGGCGTCCCGTTGCCCGTCCGTTGCCCGTCTTGCGGACGCAGAGGCATCGCATACTGTGCACACCACGATTTGAAGCCCGTGTCGTAGATGTCGGGGGCGAGCAGGTCGATGCTGGGTGCCCCCTCATGCCAGAAGTCGATGAGATGAGCCAAGGGTCCTGCCGATGGGTATTCGCCCGGCCGGCGCCCGCGACTGTTCATAGCGGCATTCACATAGAGCGGCATGTCGTGAATCTCACGGGCGGCCTTGGCCAGATGTTCCACATAGCGGGCGTAACTCAGTGCCATAAACTTCTCGTCGGAATATTCGTCCGTGCCGTAGCGCTCTGCCCACCGTTCTTGATGATAAGCCTTTTCTGCTAACGGAGAATGATCGCGTGCCGACTCCAGCATGCCGATCTCGTTTTCTATCTGCATCATGATGACTACCTTGCGCTGCGGGTCGCGCTCCTTGATATGCCGCATCAGCGCAGAGAAGGCTTTCAGGTCAGCCTGCAGAACGTTATCGCTGAAGCAAGAGGCTATCTCCATCTGCTTCCCCTCGGCGGTCATGGCCCTTGGGAACCGCTTCACATCACGTTTGAACCATGCCGGCGCATAGCACGACATGGAGTTCTTCCATGCCCCAAACCAGAGTGGCACAATCTTCAGCCCCTGCTGTCGGGCTACGTCGATGGTACGGTCGACAAGTGTAAAGTCCATCTGCCCCTCTACGGGTTCGATGAATTCCCAATAGACTGGCACGAGCACCGTGTTCAGCCCCAGCGTCTTCATGCGTGGCAGCACCTCATTGATGTCCTCCACCGACGTTGCTGCTGAGTTGCTCAACTCGCCGCCAAGGATACGAAACTGCAAACTGACGTTGTCAGCCTGCGAACATACACTCATACCATAAAGGATAGAGCATGTCAGAATTAATCGTGAAATAGGTAAAGAGAAGGGATTATTCATGGGTGAGGATTTTATAGATTCGCTGCATATCGACATGCTGGCGAACGTGGTCAGCGAGTTTGTCGTATTGCTCTTCTTTGAAGGTCTGATAGTCGAAAGAGGCTTTTGTCTGGCTCAGTTTCTCAGCAAAGGGCTGCAAGAGAAAGTCCACGAAGGAAGCATTGTCGAGGATGCCGTGAACGTAGGTGCCCATACATTTGTTGTCAACGATGTAACCATCCTGTCGGCCGTCGGAAAGATGCAAAAGGGGCGATGGCATAGCGGAGCCAAAGGGCTGTGTCTGGCCCATGTGGATCTCGTAACCCTTTAACTTGTTTACAGTTGACGGTTTAAGTTCTTGCGTCCCTGCGGTAGCAAGCGGCAAAGCCGAGCATACAGATGAATACACTATAGAATCTGAAGGGCTTGCCAGCAAATCATCTGTAAACTGTAAACCGTCAACTGTAAACAAAACACTAGACTCCACTTGCCGGGTGATCTTCTCGCCGCTCATTGTGGTGGTGATGGGCAGGAGGCCGAGGCCTGGGAGGCGCTCAATGTCGCCCTCCACATGATTGGGATCGCAAACCTCGACGCCCATGAGTTGGTAGCCGCCACAGATGCCCAATACGGAAGCGCCATTGCGATGAGCCTGGATGATGGCCTGGGCACAGCCGTTACGGCGCAGTTCATAGAGGTCGTGGAGCGTCGATTTTGTGCCAGGCAGGATGATGATGTCCGCCTTGTGGATATCGTCCACGTTGTTCGTATAGAAGAGATGGATGCGTGGATCCTGTTCGAGGGCATCGAAGTCGGTATAGTTGGAGAGGTGCTGTAGCATGATGACTGCCACATTCACCTTGCCCTGCTGCATCTCGAACGACTTCTGAGCCAGCGCCACAGAGTCTTCTTCCTCGATATGTATATCTTTATAATAAGGTATGACACCCAGGACAGGCACGCCACAGAGATCTTCCAGCATCTTGCGTCCCTCCTCAAAGAGACGCATATCCCCACGGAACTTGTTGATGATGATGCCCTTGATAAGTTTTCGGTCTTCTGGCGATTGCAAGGCGATGCTGCCATAGACGGAGGCAAACACGCCCCCTCTGTCGATATCGCCCACCAGGATGACATCAGCCTTGGCGTGACGGGCCATCGACATATTCACCAAGTCGCGGCCTTTCAGATTGATTTCTGCGATGCTGCCTGCGCCCTCCATCACGATGGGGTTATAGCGTGAAGCCAGACGGTCGAAGGCGTTGCAGACTTCTGCGCGATAGTCAATGCGCTCGTTCAGACCACCCCTAACCCCTCCTAACTTAGGAGGGGAAGGCTGGCGCCAGTAATCATAGGCATCCTTATTGCCTAGAGGACGACCGTTGAGGATGACCTGAGAGGTATGGTCGCTCTGGGGCTTCAGCAGCAGGGGGTTCATGTCCGTATGGCAGGGGATGCCTGCTGCCTCGGCCTGGACGGCCTGGGCACGACCTATCTCCAAACCGTCAGGAGTGGCATAGGAGTTGAGGGCCATATTCTGAGCCTTAAAGGGAGCAGGCTGGTAGCCGTCTTGCCTGAAGATTCGACAGAAGGCCGCAGCCACGATGCTCTTGCCAACGTCGCTGCCCGTTCCTGCGAACATGACGCTTCTTAGTCTTTTGTTTACAGTTCTTTCTGAGGAAAGCGCCCCTTCGGGTCGAGCGGACGGTTTAAGTTCTTGCGTCCCTGTGGTAGCAAGCGGCAAAGCCGAGCGTACAGATGATTTGCTGGCAAGCCCTTCTGATCCTTTAGTGTATTCATCTGTAAACTGTAAACTGTAAACTGTAAACCAATCATACAGATGCGTATAACTCGCTAAGACGTTCTTATACTTAAAGACAGGAGTGCTGACAGGTTCGCCCTTGGCATTATAGACCTGGGTGGCAGAGGGTAATCTCTCACCTCTCATCTCTTGCCCCTCACCACTCATAAACTGCGTATAATGGAACTCATGCCCTCGATACTCCTTGCCGTCGAGTTCAAAGCGGCGATAACCAAGCGAGAGCCTGCGGTCTGCTTTGCGGGCTGTGATGGAGTAGGGCAGCACACCACACATGGGATAATCGCCCTCGTCAGTAACGATACGTTCGCAGAGATACATCATCCCACCACACTCGGCCATGATCCTGCCTCCCTGTTCCGCATAGTCCTTGATGGCTTTGCGGCAGGCTTCATTCTGCGTCAGCGCCTCCAGATGCTTCTCGGGATAGCCGCCCGGCAGATAGAGCAGGTCGATGCCGTTGAAGTCGGGAACATCTTTCTCTGGGTCGAAGAACCTCTTGTCGACCCAATAGTCCAGTGTCTCCTGATAGAGGAATGAGAAGCTTTCCGTGTTGCGGGCAATCATCACGCATTGTTTCCCTGAGGGAAAAGAGTGTTTTCCCTCAGAGAAAACATCGTTTTCCCTCAGGGGAAACAACGTTTCCAATAGGGGGTTACAATCGATGTATTGTTCCATCTGTGTGATCAGCCTCTCGTTCTCGGGCATTTCCGAATAGTCGAGGCCTAAGTAACGTGAGCCTTGTTCCAGCGAAACATCCTTCGGCAGATAGCCTAAGCAGGCGATGTCTAAGTCATCGCACACCTGACGGAGCATCTGGAAATGCCTCTCCGATCCCACCTTATTATATATGACGCCCGCGAAGCGAATATCTTTTCTGAAATGAATAAACCCAGACAACAGCGCCGCCATAGAGTAAGCTGCACTCTTCGCATCGACCACTAGTACAACAGGGATATCCAACACTCGGGCTATCTCATAAGACGAGCCTTTCTCGCGGTCATAACCATCGAAAAGCCCCATCATCCCTTCCACGATGCAAATATCGGCATCAGCGCCGTAATGCCAGAAGAGCTCGCGGACATGCTCCGGCTCAGCCATAAACGTATCGAGGTTGATGCTGGGACGTCCGCAGACAGCCTCGTGGAACTTCGTGTCGATATAGTCCGGGCCGCACTTGAAGGGCTGTACCTTATAGCCCTTTTTTGTGAACAGCGCCATCAGCCCTCTGGCAACGGTCGTCTTGCCAGAGCCGCTCGTCGGAGCCGCTATGAGGAATGCCTTTCTTGCTGTCATCATCACGTTTTCTGCTGCAAAATTAAAAAAAATCCATTAATTATGCATCATCTATCCAAAAAAGTTGTACCTTTGCACGCAGAAAAATGGCAATCTGGTGGCTGATGCCGCCTGATGTAAGGGAATCCGGTGAGAGTCCGGAACTGTACCTGCAGCTGTAATCCCCCTTAGAGAGGTCTGCTTGTATGACGCCACTGACAACGAAGTCGGGAAGGTAAAGCAGACTGGGGAAAGTCAGAAGACCTGCCGTAGGCGAGAGCAAAATAGAGTTTGCTCTGATTCTGCCGAGACAAGGCAGGGCTCGACCGATAGGTCAAGCCTGCAATAAAAGGCCGTACAGGAATATACGGTGCGGAAAAGAATATTTATGATGCGAAGACAGACATTGGCTATTGGCCTGATGTTGTTGGCTGTCGGCACCTATGCCCAGACGGATGTCTGGCGTACGGACAGCCTGCAGGAGGTGGTGGTGACAGGTACTGGCACCCGTCATCTGCTGAAGGATGCGCCTGTTCAGACGGAGGTCATCACGAGCATGATGCTGAGCCAGTATGGCGGCAAGAGCCTGGAGGAGATCCTTGCCGGCCTGACGGCCTCGTTTGCCTTCAACGAGGGCGACATGGGTTCACAGATGCAGTTGAACGGTCTGGGCAACAGTTATATCCTGGTGCTCATCGACGGCAAGCGCATTCATGGCGATGTGGGCGGCGAGAATGACCTCTCGCTCATCGACCCCCACAACATCGAGAAGATAGAAATCGTGAAGGGTGCCCAGAGCGCCCTCTACGGCAGCGATGCGATGGCCGGCGTCATCAACATCATCACCAAGAAGCATCTTGACAAGGGACTCTATGCCGACAATGTCACCCGCTACGGCTCCCACAACGACCTGCGCCAGCACAACACGCTGGCCTTCCGTATCGGCAAGGTGAACAGTCAGACCAACTTCCAACTGCAGCGCAACGACGGATGGCAGAACACGCCTGAGGAGTATGCCGAGGGAATGGTGCTGACAGACAGCAAGAACAAGACGGTGAACAAGTTCCGCAACTGGCAGTTGGCAGAACGCCTGACCTATCAGCCGCTTTCCGATCTGGAACTCTATGCCGAAGGCTCCTACTACAAGAAAAACATCCTCCGCCCCACCAACGGCTCCCACCCCAGTTGTGATGTCTATACCTACGATCTGCGTTACAACAACGCCTCGGCATCTGTCGGTGGCAAGTGGTATCTCAGCGACGCCTCCAAGGGTGTGCAGCGGAACTGCCTGTCGCTGGATGTCGACTGGAACAAACACGCCTATTATTACGACTATACCGCCAGGCACTACGACTATGTGCTGCTCATCGGTGAGGAATATGGCGACCAGAACGGCGAGTGGTTCTCTGTGGCCATGATGCCCGGACAGAGCAAGTTGCAGAGCGACCAGCAGCGGGTGATGGGCCTGCTCAAGGGCATCTTCCGTCTGCCTTACGAGAACACGCTGAACGCAGGCCTTGAATACCGCTACGACTATCTGAATGCCCCAGACCGCACAGAGACGGGAACCGCCGACGACTGGACCTCCGCCCTCTATGTGCAGGATGAGTTCGACCTGCTGGGGTGGTTCAACCTGACCGCCGGCCTCCGTCTGGTGGACAACCGCAACTTCGGCTCCCGCCTCACTCCCAAGGTCAGCGCGATGATCTCTGCCGGCGACTTCCGCTTCCGCCTGGGATGGAGTCAGGGCTTCAAGACGCCTACCGTCAAGGAGTTGCACTACCGCTATCTCCACATGATGGGCAGCAGCACCTTCTATAACATCGGCAACGTCCATCTGAATCCCCAGACCAGCAACTACTACTCCGCCAACGCCGAGTATCGCGGCCGTCAGTTCACGCTGGCCGTCACCGGCTATCTCAACAAGTTGGACAACATGATTGCCCTGGTGAATGTGTCGGAAGGGGAGATTCCTGCCGGAGTCACCACCGCCTATCTGGGCGACGGCAGCACGAAGGTGCAGGCCAGGATGTATAAGAACATGGACGATGCCCGAACCTGTGGTGTGGATGTGACGCTGTCGTATAAGGTGATGAAGGATCTGAGCCTGAGCGCAGCCTACAGTTATCTCGACACGAAAGCCCATCTCTACGATGAGCACAAAGACCGGATGACCACCGTCGTCATCGACGGCACGGCCTACCACAAATGGAGTGCTTCGGCCATGTACAGCCATACGTTCTGCCCTCTTTATAAATTGGGTGTCAGCCTCTCAACCCGTGGCAGCAGTACCCGCTACTATCAGAACAACGGCAACGGAGCGCCCTATCAGATCTGGCGCATCAACACCACCCACGACCTGGGCAAGACTGGCAAGACGCTCGCTTACCGGCTGGAACTGGGTGTCGACAACATCTTTAATTACGTAGACCGTACCATGCGCCCCTACCATCTGGGCAACAACACGTCGGGAACCACGGTCTATGGCACCTTCAGCATCAAGTTCAACTACGGCAAGAAAGTCAAAAAAAATAATTTATCCACTAAACAACATTCAAATGATGAAGAAAATTAAGTCTTTTCTCGTGGCTGCGATTGCTATTGCTTTCGTTGCCCCCATGTTCACCGCCTGTGGCGATGACGACAAGTCGGATACGATCGACAACATCGTGTCTGAGTACACCATCAACGACCAGATGGTCGCCAACCAGAAGGCCAAGTCGGGCAAGAACGTTGCCGTCCTCCTGGTAGCCTTCGGTTCCACTTGGAACAATGCCTTCCAGGCCTTCGACAAGACCAAGGCTGCCTACGAGGCTGCATTCCCCAATGCCGACGTCTATATGTCCTTCTCCAGCGACATCTGCATCAACCGTGCCAGTGCCGGAGAGAACACCGACGACAACGGCAACATCGTCCGCCGCGACTACTATGAGCCCCGTTACCTCTTGCACGCCATCGGCGCAGCCAAGTACGGCACCATCTATGTGCAGTCGCTTCAGGTCATCCCCGGTGAGGAGTTTGCCGCCGTCGTGGCTGCCGTCAAGAAGTTCATGAACAACGGTTACATCGCCAGCGCCCACCTCGACGACGACTATCTGGCCCGTCTGGAGGCCAGCGAGTCCATCTTCCTCGGCATGCCCCTGCTCAGCGATCCCGACAAAGACGTTCCTCAGGTGGCCAAGGAGCTCAGCGCACTCTATTCGTCTGAGGCTCAAGACGGTACTGTCGCCTTCATGGGCCACGGCAACCCCGACACCTACGACACCTTCAAGGCCAACATCCGTTACCTCCAGCTCGAGGAGGCCCTGCAGGCTTACAGCCCCAAATTTTTCGTCGGCACCGTCGACATGCCCGACAACTACAAGCAGGACGTGATGGCCCGAATGGAAGAGAACGGCATCACCAGCGGCAAGCTCTATCTCCATGCCCTGATGTCCATCGCCGGTGACCACGCTCACAACGATATGGCCGGCCAGGGTGAGGAATACTGGAATCCGATGGATCCCGAGAGCGAGGACAACAGTTGGTTCGAGTTCTTCGGCCACAAGGACTATGAGCCCATTGTGCCTGTTGTCAACAATCACCCCTTAGGACTGCTTGAACTCCCCGGCGTGCTGCAGGTATGGATCAACCACACCAAGAATGCCGAGTTCCTGGAGGATGCTTATCACAGCATGTACCCGGAAGAATAAGAATTCTCTTTGTTTCCATGAATAAAACACTCATCGCTTTGATGGCAGCGCTCCTTCCGGGGAGCGCTGTTTTCTCGCAGATCCACAGGATGGAGCGCATGGACTCCGCCGTGGTCAGCCGTTCGTATCATCTGAACCCCGTGGTCGTGACCGGCTCCGGCCACCATCAGCGTTTGAAAAGTACCGCCACGCCCGTTCACGTCCTCTCTGCTCAGGAGATTCGCGAACAAGGTATCACCACCTTCGACGGTGCCCTGACGCGCATGATGCCCCAGGTGGCGATGGCTCCAAACTCGATGGGAACCTTCCTGCGTCTCAACGGCCTGGGCAACAAGTACATCCTCATCCTCATCAACGGCCAGAAACTCTCTGGCGACATCTCTAACAACGTCGACCTGTCGCGCATCAGCATGTCTCGCGTCAAACGTATCGAGATCCTCGACGGTGCCGCCTCCTCGCTCTACGGCTCCGACGCCATCGCCGGAGTTATCAACATCATTACCGATCAGCCCACACAACAGTTGGTCAGCGTCACCAGCGATACCAGAGTCTCCGGACACGGACAACTCACGGAGTCTGTCAGTCTCGACATCTTTAAGAACGGCTTCGGCTCCTATACCTCGTTCACCCACGACCGTGCCGACAGTTACCAGAACAACAATCAAGAGTACGTTAAGGGCTCCGACACTGAGACACAGCCGACCATAGCCCCCCTGTTCACCGGCTATCGCTCCAACATCGTCGGCCAGCGGTTCACCTACGCCCCCCATCAGCATCTGGCGCTCAATGCGGGCTTCGACTATTCATACAAGATCACAGACCGTCCCGACACCCGTGACGACATCACCGGTGGCACCGACTACGAGATGCGCTACAAAGGCTTCCGTTGGAACGTGGGCGGCATCTATAAGTTCACCGCCAAGAACTCGCTGCAGGCCAACTTCACCGTCGACCGTTTTCGCTATGGCAAGGAGTACGACGTAGAGACGAAGACCAATGCCATCGGCGACTATGTCCAGTCGAAAAAGCAACGGATGATGGATGGCGAGTTGAAGGCAATACTTGGACTCACACGTAACTCCACCACCATCTTCGGAGCCAACTGGCGCAAGGATTACCTGACGGCCACCTCAGGCAATATTGATGAGAGCGTTTATGCCCTGGCAGCCTATGCCCAGCACGAGCAGAAACTCTTCAAGGACCTGACGGCTACCATCGGTCTGCGACTGACCCACCATGAGACTTTCAACAACCATCTGACGCCCAAGGTGACCCTGATGTATGCACCAGGCAATTTCCGCTTCCGTGCCACTTACTCTGCCGGTTTCCGTGCCCCAGGGCTTGACGAACTCTACTACCACTATTTCTCCGTGAATCGTGGTAAGGCGCAGATCAGTTTCGGCAATCAGAATCTGAAGCCAGAGAAAAGCAACTACTTCTCGCTGAATGCTGAATATCGCGACGAGGTGATTGCAGTGAGTGTGACAGGTTATCTCAACCGCATCAACGACATGGTGGTGAAGGAGAACGTAAAGGTCGATGAAGTCTCTTTGGCTATGCTCCGTAAGGAATTCCCTGAAATGACGGATGATCAGGCTTCAAAACTCGAGCAATATGCCCTCTATCAGAACAGCGATGTTGGCGATGTCAAGGGCCTGCAACTCAACCTCTCGGCCAATCTCTTTGCCGGCTTCAATCTTTCTGTCAACTACGTCTACACCTATGCCCGTTCTAAAAGCGCCGCAGAGTGGCAGCCCCTTGAGCGCAGCATTCGTCACGCCGCCACCGTCGCTGCCAATTACCATCATGCCTGGCGGCGCTATGGGCTCAACGTCAACCTCAATGGCCGTCTGCAGTCCAAGACCTACTATACGGGTACTTACGAAGATGCCCCGGGCTTTGGCATCTGGAACCTGAACACCACCCACACCTTCGACATCGCGAAGTGGATCGTCCTTGAACCCAGCGTCGGCATCGACAACATCCTCAATAAGGCAGACCGCCGCCCAGACTCCAGCGTCCGCCGGTATGCCCTCTTCAGCCCTGGTCGTATGTTCGTCGCAGGGCTGAAAGTGCGCTTTAAGAAATAAGTTGATATGGGAAAGATCATAGTAGCAGGCATTGGGCCTGGCAGTAAAGAGGACATCACGCCCGCCGTGCTGGAAGCAGTGAGGCAGGCGGATGTGATAGTTGGATATAAGTATTATTTCCAATTTATCGAGGCTTACGTGAAGAAAGGCTGTGAGTGCATCGACACAGGCATGAAGAAGGAGCGTGAACGGGCAGAGCAGGCGTTTCTGTGGGCGGAACAGGGGAAGACCGTCGTGGTGATCTCTTCTGGTGATGCAGGTCTATACGGCATGGCTCCGCTGATCTATGAGATGAAGCAGGAGAGGCGGTCGGATATAGAAGTGACGACTTTGCCAGGTATCTCGGCCTTCCAGAAGGCAGCCTCTCTCTTGGGAGCCCCCATCGGGCATGATACATGCATAATCTCCTTGTCAGACCTGATGACTCCCTGGGAGGTGATTGAGCGACGCATCAAGGCTGCTGCCGCGGGGGATTTCGTGACTGCTGTCTATAACCCGAAATCGCATGGGCGTTATTGGCAGTTGTATCGCTTGCAAGAACTATTCTTGAAATATCGCTCTGAAACTACCCCTGTAGGCTATGTCCGTCAGGCAGGACGTGAGGAACAGGAAGTCAAGGTCACAGCCCTTGCTGATTTCGATCCTGAGGATGTGGATATGTTTACGGTCATCCTTATCGGCAATTCGCAATCGTTCGTGGCCGATGGGAAGATGATTACTCCGCGTGGATATTTCAGAAGCGAGGATGACGAGGACTGCACGATAGGCCAGAACATCATGATGGATTCGTTTCGTACCATCGCGGGGGAACTTCAGAAGAAAGATTATCCTCTCGACCACAAATGGGCCTTGCTGCATGCCATCCACACTACTGCCGATTTCGATATGGAGAATATCCTCTATACTGATCCGAAGGCTGTAGACACATTATATCATAAGATAAAGGATGGCACGCTGAAGACCATTGTGACAGACGTGACGATGGTGACGAGCGGCATCCGCAAAGGGGCCTTGCAGCGCTTGGGCGTCGAGGCGAAGTGCTATCTCTCTGACCCTCGAGTATCAGAAATGGTCAATGGTCCGCTCGGCCGAAGGACGCTTGCTACCAACGGGACGCAAGAATGGTCAATGGTCAATGAGAACATCACCCGTACGCAGGCTGGCATCCGGCTGGCGGTAGAGGAACATCCTGATGCACTCTTTGTCTTTGGCAATGCCCCTACGGCACTGATGGAACTCTGCGATCTGATCCGCAAGGGCAAGGCTCATCCTGCCGGTATCATCGCCGCACCAGTGGGTTTTGTGCATGTCAAGGAATCGAAGCACATGGTGAAACCCTTCAAGGATATCCCCAAGATAATCGTTGAGGGCAGGAAGGGAGGCTCGAACCTTGCGGCCACGCTCTGCAATGCCATTCTCACCTTCGACGATGCAGAGGAAATGAAACCGGGAAGAGACTTGTGACGTTTTGAGATTTGAGGTTTGAGGTTTGAGGTTTGAGGTTTGAAATTGGAATTATAAGGGTTATGATGAGATTCGTTGTCATTGGTATCACGGACAATCCAGAGCCTTGGTTCATGCCAGAGGTGTTGGAGATCATCAGAAACGGGAAAGTGTTCTCTGGTGGCAGGCGGCATCATGAGATTGTTGCGAAACCTCAAATCTCAAACCTCAAACCATCATCGTTTTCGCCAGTGGCGATCCGCTGTTCTTCGGCTTTGCCAATACCATCAGGCGGAAGATGCCTGAGGTAGAGATGGTGGTTTATCCCACGTTCAACGCCCTGCAGATGCTGGCCCATCGGCTGGTGATGCCCTATCACGATATGCGTATCGTCTCGCTGACGGGCCGTCCCTGGCAGGCATTTGACAAAGCGCTCATCGAGAGGGCGGAGAAGATAGGTGTGCTGACAGACCGCGAACATACTCCTTCTGCCATCGCCCAGCGGATGCTCGACTATGGCTATACCAATTATAATATGTCTGTCGGAGAGCATTTGGGAAATCCGTTGCTCGAAAAGGTCAGTACTCTCACCCTCGAAGAAGTGGCACGGCGTGACTTTGACCACCCCAACTGCCTCATTTTGAACACGAATGACCACAAATTAATCATGAATTTCTCACAAATAATTATTAGTGACAATTCGTGTCCGATTCATGGTAATTCGTGTTCAAATCATCTTTTCGGCATTCCAGACTCTGCCTTCGTGTTGCTCGACGGTCGTGAGAAGATGATCACCAAGATGCCCATCCGTCTGTTGACGCTTCAAGCCCTCGACCTGCCTCGCCGTCACGTTCTTTGGGACATTGGTTTCTGCACGGGCAGCGTCTCGATCGAGGCCCGTCTACTGTTCCCGCATTTACAAATTGAAGCCTTCGAGATCCGCCCTGAGTGCGAGGCCATCATCCATGAGAATGCCCGCAAGTTTGGAGCCCCAGGCATCGACATCCACATCGGCGACTTCCTCGAAACGGACATCACGGCCATTCCTCGCCCAGATGCCGTATTCATTGGAGGACATGGTGGAAAACTGAAGGAAATCATGGCGAAGGTGATGACAGTCTTAGCACCTGATGGCGTCATTGTATTCAACAGTGTCACTTCACCAGTTGTATCCAAGACTACAGGCCGTCCTGGAAGTCGCCAACTATGGGATGAAGCCTGCGCAGCCCTCCATCTCTCGCAGGAGCCTCCCCTTCAAATCCGACTCAACGACTACAACCCCATCGAGATCCTCAAAGCCTTTATTTAACCCAAATCAGTCTAACGACCGATTTGGGTTTAAGCGTGATGGATGCGCCATCGGCCACAGAGATCATGACTTCTGCCTTCAATGAACCCGTCAGCACGTCGCCATCCTGAGCCACATAGTCGGAGGTGAGTTGCGACAGGTCCACGATGTTCTCGTCGCCGTCGTAGCCCATGCCGAGTTCGCGGAGACACCTCTGTACGAAGATGTCCTGCTCAGCGTTGATGGGGCTGAGCATAATGGGCGCATTGGTATAGATATCGGCATCGGTGCTGATCAGCTGGAGGTTACTACAGAATTGTCTTCGTTGGTACAGGCGGTAAAGCCAACGGCGATAATCATCGTGAACAACAGGGCTGCTGCAACCCGTAGGATGTTTTGGGGAATAAAAGTAGTCTTCATCATTATAAAATCTAGTTGTTTATATCTCTTGTGCAACGATATATTTATTTTTTTAACTGCCATATAATAAAGTTTGATTTTAACATAAATTTAGGCAAGGTTACTCGTTACGACATTTTTACAAAAAAAGTTTGGTGGTTATGAAATAATCATCTATTTTTGCAGTGGAATATATCCACGAAGTAATGTAGGCAAAACCATAAATATGAAAATAGCAATTATACCAATCAGCGAGGCAGGCAAGGAGATTGCCTCGACGCTCAAGAGGGAACTGAAGGCCAAAGTGATCCTGCGCTCAGAGGTGGGCAGGGAGTGGAAGAAGCAAGATGCCTTTATCTTCATCGGAGAAGCACGAAGACCCTGCTGTGGTCTGTGTCGACAGCATGGGACTGAACGCCATTTCCGTGCTCTCAGGACATATCGGAGGGGCGAATGAACTGACAAAGGAGATTTCAGCCATTCTGGGAGCACGAGAAGTGATTACCACCCAGAGCGACAATGCTGGTCTATGGGCACTCGATACGTTTGCTAAGCGCTTCAACTGGGCCATCGCCAGCGACGACGACATGAATAAGTGTATCTTTGCTTTCGTCAATCGCGAGCCAACAGCCCTGCTGATGGAAATCTGCGACGAGGGTACTGACTATCTGGAGAAGACACTGCCAGAGCATGTGACTGTCATCAAGAGTCTTGACGAAGTGGATCCCAAGAAATTTAAGTTGGTCATCCTGGTGACACCTTATAACCTCTGTGTACCTTATGGTGTGCTAGAACTCCATTTCGTGCCTATGATTGCTTCTTTGGGCTTCGGACTCGCCAGCCACCCTGATGACTATGAGGATATCTACGACGAGATCGACGAGGCCATGAGCCAGATAGGCGTATTACCCTGCTACAAGCGCTATTGCACCATCGATGTGAAGCAGGACGAAGAGTTCTGTGCGATGCTCGTCGATGACTTAGGCGAAGAACTGGTATTCTATACGGCTGAGCAACTTGCCAAGGTAGATGTGCCTAATCCCAGCAAGACCGTTCAGAAACATGTGGGTACGCCCTCCGTCTGTGAGGCAGCAGCCATCCTTGGTGCAAACAATGGCAAACTGATTGTCCCCAAGGTGAAGGGCAGAAACTGGACAGCCGCCCTCGCCATCGACTACAAATACCTGCGAGAACAGAAAGGACATATAGAGATCGTGGGTGCTGGTCCTGGCGATCCAGACTTGGTGAGTGTCCGAGGCCGCAAGATGCTCGAACGGGCCGACCTTATATTATATGCAGGCTCGCTGGTGCCTAAGGCTTTGACGGAGTGCCACAAGCCTGGAGCAGTCGTACGTTCTTCTGCTGATATGGCCCTCGAAGAACAATGCGAACTGATGAAGCAGTTCTATGACGAGGGCAAATACATCGTTCGTCTCCATACTGGCGATCCCTGTATCTTTGGAGCCATTCAGGAGCAGATGGCCTTCTTCGATGCCAACGGCATGGACTATCATATCACCCCAGGCATCTCCTCCTTTCTCGCTGCAGCAGCCGAATTACAGAGTCAGTTCACGATTCCAGAGCGCTGTCAGACGATTATCCTGACGCGAGGCGAAGGGCGCACCCCGATGCCTGAGAAAGAACAACTGCACCTGTTGGCGAAGAGTCAAAGCACGATGTGTATCTTCCTCTCTGCCGCCATCGTGGATGATGTCCAGCGCGAACTGCTTCTGGAATATCCTGAGGACACCCCCGTGGCAGCCTGTTATCACCTCACTTGGCCAGACCAGAAGATCTATCGAGGCAAGTTGAAAGACCTCGCCAAGATTGTCCACGACAATCATCTCACCCTCACCACGATGCTCGTCGTGGGCGAGGCCATCGACAATCGCCAAGGTCTCTCCGAACTTTACTCCAAGCACTTCACCCATCTCTTCCGCCAAGGCGACGACAAAGAACTTTTATCCTGATTATCCTGCACTGCGCCCCTGTTTATGAGGGCTTGCGGAGATTTATCTTACACTGTATCCTGCACTTAAGCCATGTCTATCCTGCACTTAAGCCATGCTTATCCTGCACTGATTGTGGCTCTGTCCCTGACACCATAAGCAGTAGCGTTAACTGCCTTTGACAGGAGTTTCAATATCCGTTCCAATAATTGGAACTCGCGGTTCCAATGCCTGGAACACTTGGTTCCAATGGCTGGCACACCCGGTTCCAATGCTTGGAACAACGAGTTCCAACTATCTGCACCAGTGCAGGATACAGGGTGCTCAGTGCAGGATACGGTGCAGGATAACTGCACGGAGTATCCTATAAATAAAGGTACAGTGCAGGATAGGCAGGATAAAAACAGATAATGATATAACTTTCTTCGATTATGTAGCGGAATAAGGGAAAAAAGTACTAACTTTGTGGCGGAATAGTGTAATCAGACATGATACTGGTATTCGGAGGAACGACAGAGGGCCGCAGGGCTGCAGAAGTGCTGGAGGAGGCAGGCTCGCCTTTCTTTTACAGTACGAAAATGGGTGAACAAGACTTGTCGCTACAGCATGGCACCCGCATTGACGGAGCGATGGATGCTGAGGCGATGAAGACTTTCATCAGCCAGCACGACATCCGTCTCATCGTGGATGCGGCCCATCCGTTTGCCTCAACACTCCATCAGACCATCGCTCTGGTTTCAGAATCCCTGAATATCCCCACCATCCGATATGATCGTATCTATCCTGAGCGCGATCCAGAGATAACATGGATTGATGACTACAGCCAGATACCCCGTGACATTCACTCTCTGCTGGCGACGACTGGCGTGCAGAGCATCAGCAAACTGAAGCCGTTGGAGGCCGAGGGCATCAGGATTTATTATCGCATCCTCGAGAGGGAGTCGTCGATGGC
>ONPM01000054.1 GCA_900319715.1 uncultured Prevotella sp. | reverse complement strand
CTCCTATTTATAGTTAATTATCTATAAAAGTAATCGTCTGTAAACCGTAAACCGTAAAGTGTAAACTAAAAAATTAGTACTTTTGCACCCCATAATTTGAATATATTAATATATAAGGTATAAAGAAAGATGAAAATTACATTTGATTGCCCTGATAAAATCAATGGCGTCATGACTATGGTCATCGAGCCCACAGACTATCAGGAGAAGGTTGAGAAGACACTGAAAGACTATCGTAAGAAGGCCCAGGTGCCTGGGTTCCGTCCTGGCCAGGTGCCCATGGGAATGATTAAGCGTCAGTATGGTACCGCCGCGAAGGTGGACGAGGTGAACCGTCTGATCAGTGAGAAACTCTATGGCTATATCCAGGAGAACAAGATACAGATGCTGGGCGAGCCCCTGCCGAACCAGGAGAAGCAGAAGCCCCAGGATTTCGAGAAGGAAGGTGACCTGGAGTTCGTGTTCGACATTGCCGTCGCTCCTGAGATGAAGGCCGAACTGACAGACAAGGACAAGTTGACCTATTATGATATCAAGGTAGACGACAAACTCATCGACGACCAGGTGCAGATGTACGCTTCGCAGGCTGGTGAATTCAAGGATGCCGAGACCTTCAGCGGCAACGATACGCTGACAGGTGCCCTGCGCGAACTCGACCAGAAGGGTAACACGAAGGAAGACGGCCTCAGCAACGAGGCTGCAATGATTATGCCCGCCTATATCAAGGAGGACAAGCAGCGCAAACTCTTCGACGGAGCAAAGAAGGGTGACGTGATTACCTTCAACCCCAAGAAGGCCTATCCTGACAACGACGCCGAGGTGGCTGCCCTGTTGAAAGTGGACAAGGAGCAGGTGAAAGACCTGGACAGCGACTTCAGTTATCAGATCAACGAGATCCGCCATTTCCAGCCAGCAGAAGTGAACCAGCAACTCTTCGACCGTGTGTTCGGCGAGGGAACGGTGAAGGATGAGAAGGCCTTCCGTGAGAAGATTGCAGAGACCATCAAGCCACAGTTGCAGGGCAACAGCGACTATAAGTTCCTGATCGACCTGCGCGCCTATATGGAGAAGAAGGTGGGCGAGGTGGCCTTCCCAGAGGCCCTGCTGAAGCGCGTGATGCTGCAGAACAACAAGGACAAGGATGCCGACTACGTGGAGAAGAACTTCGAGGGCAGCATCAAGGAACTGAAGTGGCACCTGATCAAGGAGCAACTCGTGGCAGCCAACCAGATCAAGGTGGAGGATGCCGACGTGAAGGCCGTCGCCAAGGATGCCATCCGTCAGCAGTTCGCTCAGTATGGTATGTCGAACGTGCCTGACGACGTGTTGGAGAACTATGCCGCCGAGCAGTTGAAGAAGCGTGAGAACATCGACGGATTTGTGGATCGCGCCGTAGACCAGAAACTCGTCGAGACGCTCAAAACTGTCGTCAAACTGACGAAGAAAGAGGTCAGTTTGGAGGACTTTAACAAGACGATGCAAGAAAAATAAGTATTTTTAGGAAAAAATAACCACTTATTTAGGGCGGTTATCGACTTTTTTATGTAACTTTGTGTCCCAAACACAAGTGAAAAAGGTCGGTAACCGCTCTTTTTTGTTTAAAATGATATTAGAATATGAACGATAGAAACGATTTTAGAAAGTATGCAGTCCGCCATTTAGGCATGGACGGACTCACGGTAGACGAAGTGATGAAGGCTCAGGCCCAGTATCTGAACCCCTATATCCTCGAGGAGCGCCAGTTGAATGTGACGCAGATGGATGTGTTCTCGAGGCTGATGATGGACCGTATCATCTTCCTCGGCACGCAGATTGACGACTATACCGCTAACACGCTGCAGGCACAGTTGCTCTACCTCGACTCGGTAGACTCAGGCAAGGACATCTCGATCTACATCAACTCGCCTGGCGGCAGCGTGACCGCAGGACTGGGTATCTACGACACAATGCAGTTCATCTCCAGCGACGTGGCCACCATCTGTACAGGCATGGCCGCCTCGATGGGAGCCGTGCTGCTCGTGGCAGGCAAGGAGGGCAAGCGCTCGGCACTGCCCCACAGCCGTGTGATGATCCACCAGCCTCTCGGAGGCGTGCAGGGACAGGCCTCAGATATCGAGATCGAGGCCAAGGAGATCCTGAAGTTCAAGAAGGAACTCTACACCATCATTTCAGAACACTCGCATACGCCCTACGACAAGGTGTATGCCGACTCAGACCGTAACTACTGGATGACCGCCGAGGAGGCCAAGGCCTACGGCATGATTGATACGGTGCTGAGCAGGAAGCAGTAAAACGTATATATGGCAAAACTGAGAAAAGAATGTAGTTTCTGCGGACGGAGCGAAAGGGAAGTAAGACTGCTGATCACAGGACTCAACGGCTATATCTGCGAGGACTGTGCCCAGCAGGCCTATCGCATCGTGCAGGAGAATATGCCCGCCACGGACGGCGGTGCCACTACTGCTGGGGGAAAGAAGCAGGGCAAGGTGCCCAAGCCGAAGGAGATCAAGGCCTACCTCGACGACTACGTGGTCGGCCAGGACGAGGCGAAACGCTATCTCTCCGTAGCAGTGTACAACCACTATAAGCGACTCAACCAGGCCCCAGACAAGGACGGGGTGGAGATTGAGAAGTCGAACATCATCATGGTGGGCTCGACAGGAACGGGTAAGACCCTGCTGGCGCGGACTATCGCCAAGATGCTCGACGTGCCCTTCACCATCGTCGACGCGACGGTACTCACGGAGGCCGGCTATGTGGGCGAAGACGTGGAGAGCATCCTCACCCGTCTGCTCCAGGTGGCTGACTATAATGTGGAGCGTGCCCAGGAGGGTATCGTCTTCATCGACGAGATCGATAAGATAGCCCGTAAGGGAGACAATCCCTCCATCACCCGTGACGTCAGTGGCGAGGGTGTGCAACAGGGTCTTCTGAAACTGTTGGAGGGTACGATGGTGAACGTGCCGCCCAAGGGTGGGCGCAAGCATCCCGATCAGGACTATATCCACGTGGACACCAGGAATATCCTCTTTATCTGTGGAGGTGCCTTCGACGGTATCGAACGGAAGATTGCCCAGAGACTGAACACACACGTGGTGGGATACAACTCCGTGCAGAACGTGCAGAAGATCGACAAGAAGGACCTGATGAAGTATGTGCAGCCTCAGGACCTGAAGGCCTTCGGCATGATCCCAGAGATTATCGGCCGTCTGCCTGTGCTCACTTATCTGAACCCGCTCGACAAGACTGCGCTGCAGAAGATTCTGACGGAACCGAAGAATTCGATTGTAAAACAATATCAGAAACTCTTCGAGTTAGATGGTGTGACACTGGAGTTTACGCAGGAGGCTCTCGATACGATTGTGGAAAAGGCCATAGAATTCAAACTCGGAGCCCGTGGTCTGCGATCCATCGTAGAGAATGTGATGATGGAGGCCATGTACTCCATACCCTCGCAGAAAGTAAAGAAATTTGAAGTGACAGCCGACTACGTGCGTGAGCAGTTGGCAAAGTCGCGAATGTGATAGAGAAAAGCCTAATAACTAAACTATATGAGCGAAAAGATAAATCTGACTGAAGCCCTGAAGAAATACTTCGGTTTCGACAAGTTCAAGGGAGACCAGGAGCGTATCATCCAGAACCTGATGGACGGCAACGACACGTTCGTGCTTATGCCCACAGGTGGTGGAAAGTCGCTGTGTTATCAACTGCCCTCGCTACTGATGGATGGTACAGCCATTGTCATCTCGCCCTTGATTGCCCTGATGAAGAATCAGGTGGACGTCATCTCAAACCTCAGTGAGCACGAGGGGACGGCCCACTATCTGAACTCTTCGTTGAACAAGGCCGCTATCGATCAGGTGAAGACAGACATCCTCTCAGGTCGGACCAAACTGCTTTACGTCGCCCCTGAGTCGTTGACGAAGGAGGACAATGTGGAGTTCCTGAAGACGGTGAAGATCTCGTTCTATGCCGTCGACGAGGCCCACTGTATCTCAGAGTGGGGACATGACTTCCGTCCTGAGTACCGTCGTATCCTTCCTATCGTCAACGAGATCGGCAGGGCGCCCATCATCGCACTGACGGCCACAGCCACAGACAAGGTGCGCACTGACATCAAGAAGAACCTGGGCATGACTGAGGCGAAGGAGTTCAAGAGTTCGTTCAACCGTCCGAACCTCTATTACGAGGTGCGTGCCAAGACGAAGGATGTGGACAAGGATATCATCAAGTTCATCAAACAGCATCCAGGCAAGAGCGGTATCATCTACTGTCTGTCGCGTAAGAAGGTGGAGGAACTGGCGGCTGTGCTCCAGGCCAACGACATCAAGGCGGCCGCCTATCATGCAGGCTTGGACTCTGGTACACGAACCCAGACACAGGATGACTTCCTGATGGAGAATATCGACGTAATCGTGGCTACTATCGCCTTCGGCATGGGTATCGACAAGCCTGATGTGCGCTTCGTGATACATTATGATATTCCCAAGTCGCTGGAAGGTTACTACCAGGAGACAGGACGCGCTGGCCGTGACGGTGGCGAAGGCTTATGTATCGCCTTCTACTCGAACAAGGACCTCCAGAAACTGGATAAGTTCATGGAGGGTAAGCCTGTGGCAGAACAGGATATCGGCCGCCAGTTGCTCGTAGAGACGGCTGCCTATGCGGAGACCTCCATCTGCCGCAGGAAGATGCTGCTGCACTACTTTGGCGAGACCTATCCCAAGGACAACTGCGGCAACTGTGACAACTGTCTGCATCCGAAGACAGAGATCGAGGCGAAGGACCAGTTGGTGATTGTCCTGAAGTCTATCCTTGAGATCAAGGAGAACTTCCGTGCCGACTACGTCATCGACTTCATCACAGGCAAGGAGACAGACGAGATACTGGCCCATCACCACGAGGACTTTGAGAATTTCGGCGCAGGTGCCGACGATGATGAGAAGATCTGGAATCCTGTGATCCGTCAGGCCCTCATCGCAGGCTATCTGCTGAAGGAGGTGGAGAACTACGGACTGCTGAAGGTGACGGCCGCAGGAAAGAAGTTCCTGAAGTCGCCCCACTCGTTCATGATCGTGAAGGACACAGAGTTCAATGGCGACGACGAGATCCCAGACCAGGAGGGTGGCATCAGTGCCCTTGACCCCACGCTGAGTGCGATGCTTCGCGAACTGCGCAAGAAGGTGTCGAAGCGGCTGGAGCGTCCGCCATACGTCATCTTCCAGGATGTGTCGCTCGAGCAGATGGCCACCGACTATCCTATCACCCTCGAGGAACTGAAGAACATCCAAGGGGTGGGAGAGGGCAAGGTGAAACAACCCTATGCCAAGGAGTTCGTCGACCTGATCAAGAACTACTGTGAAGAGAACGAGATAGAGCGTCAGGTGGACATGCGCGTCCGTACGGTGGCGAAGAAGTCGATGCTGAAGGTGAAGATCATCCAGAGCATTGACCGTCAGATCGCCCTCGACGATATCGCTGCTGCTCAGGGCATTGAGTTCGAGGAACTGCTCGACGAGGTGGAGGCAATCGTCTACAGCGGTACTAAACTGAATATCGACTACTTCCTCGACGAGGTGATGGACGAGGATCATGTCGACGATATCTACGACTATTTCTGTGAGTCGGATACCGACCGCCTGAGTGTGGCCCAGAAGGAGTTGGGTGACGAATACTCGGAGGATGAGATCAGACTGGTGAGGATCAAGTTCCTCTCGGAAATGGCGAACTAAACGATATTGAACATTGAAAATTGAAGATTGAAAGTTAAAAAATAACAAGTCTATATAAATTCTTCAATCTTCAATGTTCAATGTTCAATCTTTTTTTGTACCTTTGCACGCAATATTTTAAGAAAGGTATAAATTATGGCTTCATTTATTGCAGACAAGATTGTGATGGACGGCCTCACTTTCGACGACGTCCTGTTGATTCCCGCTTATTCGGAGGTACTGCCTAAGACAGTAGAGTTGAAAACCCGTTTCTCGCGCAACATCGAGTTGAACGTACCCTTTGTGACGGCTGCTATGGATACGGTGACAGAGTCGCAGATGGCCATCGCCATCGCCCGTGAAGGTGGTATCGGCGTCATCCATAAGAATATGTCTATCGAAGACCAGGCCCGTCAGGTGGCCATTGTGAAGCGTGCTGAGAATGGTATGATCTACGATCCTATCACCATCCCCTTAGGCTCGACGGTGGCTCAGGCTCTCGATATCATGTCGGAGTATCATATCGGTGGTATTCCTGTGGTCGACGAAGGCAACCGTCTGGTAGGTATCGTCACCAACCGTGACCTCCGCTTCGAGCGCCAGTTGAATCGTCCTGTAGACGAGGTCATGTCGAAGGACCATCTAGTGACCACCCATCAGCAGACAGACCTGATGGCAGCATCAGAGATCCTGCAGAGAAATAAGATTGAGAAACTGCCCGTTGTGGACAAGGATAACCGTCTGATCGGACTCATCACCTATAAGGATATCACCAAGGCCAAGGACAAGCCGATGGCCTGTAAGGACGAGAAGGGTCGTCTGCGTGTGGCAGCAGGTGTGGGTGTGACGGCTGATACGCTCGATCGTATGCAGGCTCTCGTCGACGCTGGTGCCGATGCCATCGTCATCGATACGGCTCATGGTCATTCGAAGTCTGTGATCGAGAAACTGGTCGAAGCCAAGAAGATGTTCCCCCAAATCGATATCGTCGTTGGTAACGTCGCTACAGGCGAGGCTGCCAAGATGCTTGTTGACAACGGTGCTGATGCCATCAAGGTGGGTATCGGCCCTGGCTCTATCTGTACCACTCGTGTGGTGGCTGGCGTGGGCGTGCCCCAACTCAGTGCCATCTACGATGTCTATAGCGTGCTGAAGGGTACGGGTGTCCCCCTCATCGCCGATGGCGGTCTGCGCTACTCAGGTGATATCGTCAAGGCACTTGCCGCTGGTGGCAGTTGCGTGATGATGGGATCGCTTGTGGCTGGTACTGAGGAGAGTCCTGGCGACACGATCATCTACAATGGTCGTAAGTTCAAAAGTTATCGTGGCATGGGCTCTCTCGAAGCCATGGAACAGAAGCACGGCTCGAAGGATCGTTACTTCCAGGGTGACACGAAGGAGGTGAAGAAACTGGTGCCAGAGGGTATCGCTGGCCGTGTGCCTTACAAGGGAACCGTTCAGGAGGTGATCTATCAGATGGTGGGTGGTCTGCGCTCGGGTATGGGCTACTGTGGTGCCGCTACCATCGAGAAACTCCACGATGCGAAGTTCACCCGTATCACCAATGCAGGTGTAAACGAGAGCCATCCGCATGATATCACCATCACCAGTGAGGCTCCAAACTATTCAAGACCAAACGATTAATATTATAGATTGAATATTGAAGATTGAAAATTGAAGATGAAGAAGTCTCTTTTATGTGCAGCCCTGTGGGTGGCAGCCTTGACGGTCAAGGCTCAGTCTGACCCTGTGGTGATGACGGTCAACGGCGTGGACGTGACGCGTTCAGAATTCGAGTATTCTTTCAACAAGAATAATGCGGACGGCGTGATCGACAAGAAGACTGTCGAGGAATATGCCGACCTCTATGCCATCTATAAGATGAAGGTGGCTGCAGCCGTTGATGCCAGACTTGACACACTGACCTCCTTTAAGAATGAGTTTGCCGTCTATCGTAATCAGCAGGTGCTGCCTACGATGACCACCGATGCCGAGGTGCTGGATGAGGCTCGCAAGGCCTATGACCGTGCGAAGGAGCAGATCGGTACAAAGGGACTCATCCTTCCTGCACATATTTTCCTCCGTCTCTCCTCCAAGGCCACGCCAGAGGAACAGAAGGCTGTCGCACAGCGGGCTGACTCCATCTGGCAGGCCATCAAACAGGGCGCAGACTTCGCCGAACTCTGTAATAAGGTGTCTCAGGACCGTCGAAGTGCTGCCAAAGGTGGCGAGTTGGCGTGGATAGGTCCTAATCAGGTGTATCCTGAGTTTGAGGAGGCTGCCTATGCGCTCCAGACGGGAGAGGTGAGCCGTCCTGTCTTGGGACCAGACGGCTACCATATCATCCTGATGAAAGGACGCAAACAACTCGAGCCTTTCGAGGAACTCAAGGATCAGATCGTCCGCCAGTTTGAGCAGCAGGGCATCCGTGATGCTATTGCCAATCAAAAAATCCATAGTGCGGTGGCAGGTGGTCAGATGACAGAGGAACAGTATATGATTCGTCGCGCAGACTCCTTGAGTGCTGTCGACTCGGATATGAAATACCTCATCAAGGAGTATCACGATGGACTGCTGGTCTATGAGATCAGCAACCGTCAGGTTTGGGAGAAGGCTTCAAAGGATGAGGCTGGTCTCGATGCCTGGTTCCGTGCTCATAAGAAGAAATATGCTTTCCCTGAGCCTCGTTTCAAGGGTATCGCCTACCACGTGAAGGACCAGGCTGACGTCAAGGCTGTGAAGCGCTGCGTGAAGGGCCTGCCCTTTGGCCAGTGGGCTGATGTGCTGCGCAAGACCTTCAACCCAGACTCGATCATCCGCATCCGTGTGGAGCAGGGACTCTTCAAGCCGGGTGACAGCCGTCTGGTTGATCATAAGATCTTCCGTACGGCACTCGATCAGCCTGTCGAGGTGAATAAGGACTATCCCATCGACGCCGTCTATGGCAAGAAGTTGAAGAAGCCTGAAGACTATACGGATGTTCGCAGTCAGGTGGTTGAAGACCTTCAGCAGGCACTAGAACAGGAGTGGGTGGCAACACTTCGTCAGCGCTACCCTGTGAAGATATATGAGGACGTATTGAAAACAGTAAACCGACACTGATGAAGACAAGAAATCACATCATAACCCTGCTCGTAGGTCTCCCCATCTTCGGGGCGGCCGCGGGCTTTACTAATAGTGGTGGTTATGCTAGTTTTACTAGTCAGACTAGTCATACTAGTGACGCTAGTCCTGCTGACAGTGACTCCATACACATGGGCACCGTCATCGACGAGGTCATCTGGGTTGTGGGCGATGAGGCCATCCTGAAGTCCGACGTAGAGACATACCGTATGCAGGCTGCGATGGAAGGAATGAAGTGGAATGGCGATCCTGACTGTATGATCCCTGAGCAGATCGCTGTGCAGAAACTGTTCAAGCATCAGGCACAGATTGACAGTATCGAGGTGACTGATGCTGATGTGGCTCCTGAGGTCGAGCAGCATATCAACTACTGGCTCGAGATGGTCGACGGCTCTCGCGAACGGCTTGAAGAATATCGTCATAAGCCCCTGTCGCAGATTCGTAACGACTTGCGCGAGGAACTGAAAGACCGTCAGATGGTGCAGAAAATGAAGATGAAACTCGTTGAGGATATCGCCGTCACACCTGCTGAGGTGCGCCGCTATTTCAAGGATATGCCACAGGACAGTCTGCCTTTCATCCCTACCGAGGTGGAGGTGGAGATTGTCCAGAACACGCCTAAGATCCCTGTCGAGGAACTGAATCGAGTGAAGGATGAACTCCGTGAGTATACTGACCGTGTGAATCGCGGCGACGCCTCGTTCTCTACGCTGGCCCGTCTCTATTCCGAGGATCCTGGTACTGCCCGTCGTGGTGGCGAACTAGGTTTCTCTGGACGAGGTATGCTCGATCCTGCTTTCGCTTCGGTGGCCTTCAATCTTACCGATCCCAAGAAGGTGTCGAAGATCGTGGAGTCTGAGTTCGGCTTCCATATCATCCAACTCATCGAGAAGCGTGGCGACAAGGTCAACGTGCGTCATATCCTCCGTAAGCCGATTGTTCCTGACGAGGCTGTCGAGCGTACGCTGGCTCGTCTCGACTCCATCGCTGATGATATCCGTGCAGAGAAGTTTTCCTTCGAGGATGCCGCCTCGATGCTCTCCGACGATAAGGACACTCGTAATAACAAGGGCCTGATGTCGAATAGTGACCAGTCTGGTCGTATCACCTCTCGATTCAAGATGCAGGACCTGCCTCCAGAGGTGGCAAAGGTCGTCGATACGATGCAGGTGGGACAGGTGTCGCATGCTTTCCAGATGATCAACCAGCGAGGCAAGACCGTCTGTGTCATCGCCAAGTTGAAGAATCGTGTGGAAGGTCATAAGGCTTCTATCTCTGAGGACTTCCAGACACTGAAGGACGTGGTGACGCAGCGTCGTCAGAACGATCGTATCCATCAGTGGGTGGTCGATAAGATCAAGAATGTCTACACCCGTCTGAACGATGGCTATCAGGACTGTAAGTTCGAATACGAAGGGTGGATTAAGTAGTGGTGAGAGGTGAGAGGTAAGAAGTGAGAGGTAAGAAGTGAGAAGGTCTTTCTTATATCTGGTGGCGTTGTTGTGTGTGCTGGTGTGTTATACCAGTCTCGACACTTATGCCCAGAAGGGGAAGACGAAGCGCCCAGCCCGCAGAGCCAAGGTCCAGGACTCACGTGTCTATCTGGTCCACGCCGATGTGCTTCACTACGACCAGCGCCTCAATGCCGATGCCACCATCCTCAACGGCAAGGTTCACTTCACCCATCAGGGGGCACGGCTCTATTGCGATAGCGCCTACTTCTACGAGGCCTCCAACTCATTCGAGGCTTTTGGGAATGTGAAGTTGTATCAGGGTGATACACTCTCACTCTTCAGCGACTACGCCTACTATGACGGCAATGAGCAGATAGCGCGTGCCAGATACAATGTCGTGCTCAGACATCGTAAGACCGTACTTTACACTGACTCCCTCGATTTCGACCGTATCTATGATAACGCCTATTTCTTCGAGGGGGGCAAGATGGTCGACGGTAAAACGACGCTGACCTCCGACTGGGGCGAGTATAACACGCAGACGAAGATGTCGGTGTTCAATTACGACGTGAAGATGAAGAATCCAGACTTCTTCCTCACCACCGATACCCTCTATTATGATAATCATAACTCGATGGCCCACATCGTAGGACCCTCAAACATCACCTCAGGCAACAATCATATCTACTCAGAGTTGGGCTTTTACGACACCAAACTGGAACGGGCGCGGCTGATGAACCGTTCTGTGATGACCAACGGGGGAAAGATGCTGGTAGGCGACAGCGTCTACTATGATAGTAAGATGGGCTTCAGCCAGGCTTTCTATGATGTAGTCTATGTCGACTCCGTCAATCGTAATAAGTTCACAGGCAACTATGGCGAGTACTACGAACACACTGGTTATGCCATGTGTACAGACAGCGCTGTAGCCATCGACTTCTCGCAGGGCGACTCGCTCTTCGTGCATGCTGACACATTCAAACTCGTCACCTTCAATATAGAGACCGACTCCGTCTATCGTAAGATCCATGCCTATCATCATGTCAGGGCCTTCCGTCGTGATGTGCAGGCCGTCTGCGACTCACTCGTCTATAACTCGAAAGACTCTTGCATGACGCTTTACCATGATCCGATTATGTGGAACAACGGCCAACAACTGGTGGGCGACCTCGTCAATGTCTATATACGAGACTCTGTGATCGACCATACCCATATCATCGGCAATGCCTTCTCCATCCAGCAGTTGAAGTCGGATACGGCCTGCTACAATCAGGTGTCCTCTCGTGAGATGTTCTCTTATTTCGTAGAGGGTAAGATACGGCAGGCCAGGGCGAAGGACAATGTGCTCATCGGCTACTATTTCGAGGAGGGCGACACGCTGCCTATCATCTACAATTATCAGGAGACCAGCGAACTCCGCATGTTCCTCAAGGACCAGAAACTCGAGAGCGTGTGGACCCCTAAGACCTCTGGCACGATGTATCCCCTCAACCAGATTCCTGCTGATCGCAAGCATCTGCCAGGCTTCATGTGGTACGACTATATTCGTCCCATCAACCGTTACGACATCTTCAACTGGCGTGGGAAGAATGACAAAAAAGGTAATGATGAAAAGAAAAAAAGGTAAGTAATCATCTGTAAACCGTAAACTGTAAACTGTAAACAGAAATGTCCGATATCATCTCCCTTCTCCCTGACAGCGTTGCCAACCAGATTGCTGCTGGTGAGGTGATCCAGCGACCAGCCTCGGTGGTCAAGGAACTCGTGGAGAATGCTGTCGATGCTGGTGCGAAGACCATCCGTGTGATCATTGTCGACGCAGGGCGCACCTCTATCCAGGTCATCGACGACGGAAAGGGCATGTCTGAGACGGACGCCCGTCTGGCTTTCGAGCGCCATGCGACATCGAAGATCCGCCAGGCTGACGACCTCTTCGCCCTCCATACGATGGGATTCCGTGGGGAGGCCCTCGCCTCTATTGCTGCTGTCGCTCAGGTGGAACTCCTGACCCGTATGGCTGAGGATGAGATAGGCACGCGTTTGCAGATAGCAGCCTCGAAGGTGGTGGCTCAGGAACCTGCAGCCGCTCCCTTGGGCAGCAGTTTCAAGGTGGACAATCTGTTCTATAATGTCCCTGCTCGGCGTAAGTTCCTCAAGTCCAACACCACCGAACTCAGCAATATCCTCCAGACCTTTGAGCGTATCGTGCTGGTCTATCCTGACATCCACTTCATCCTCCATCACAATGGGGCAGAACTGCAGAACCTCAAGCCTGCCAGCCTGCGCCAGCGTATTGCCGATGTCTATGGACGGCAGTACACCCAGGAGTTGCTGCCTGTAGAGGTGCAGACGTCGCTCTGCAACATCACGGGCTTTGTGGGCAAGCCTGAGACAGCCCGTAAGAAGGCGGGCCACGACTTCTTCTTCGTCAACGGGCGATACATGCGGCATCCCTATTTCCATAAGGCTGTCGTCTCGGCCTACGACCGCATGATACCAGAGGGCATGCAGGTACCTTATTTCTTATATATAGAGGTCGCCCCTGCGGCTATCGATGTGAATATCCACCCCACGAAGACGGAAATCAAGTTCGAGAACGAGCAGGCCATCTGGCAGGTGCTGACGGCTACGGTGCGCGACGCCCTGGGTCGTTTCTGCGATGTGCCGTCTATCGACTTCGATGTGCAGGGCAAGCCGGATATCCCCGTCTTCGACCCCGTGCACGATCAGATCACGGCCCCCAAGGTGAGTTATGACCCAGACTACAACCCCTTCCGCTCTACCTCTTCCAAGGGTGGTCATCTCGCGCCCTCGTACCCCCGCACCTCCGTATCTCCGAATCCTGATTGGGAGCAACTCTACGATATCGTCTCTTCAGGCCCATCCACGCCTTCTGAGAAAGACCAGTCGCTCTTCCCTACGGACGAAGGTGACCTCTCGCCGCTTGCCCCTCATCCCTCACCCCTAAACACTGACCTCTCTCCCCTTCACTATCAGTATAAGGGCTGTTACATCATGACTGCCGTCAAGTCGGGACTCATGATTATCGACCAGCACAGGGCTGATGTGCGCATCCGTTATGAGCGCTATCTGCAACAACTTGAGAACCATACGGTGGCCACTCAGCAGTTGCTCTTCCCTGAGTCTGTCAGATTCTCGCCAGCAGAGTCTGTCGTGCTCCAGAAGATGCTGCCCAGTCTCACGGCCATGGGCTTCGACCTCTCTGACCTTGGTGGCAACTCCTTTGCCGTCAACGGCATTCCTGCTGGCCTCGAGGGTGTAGACCCTGTCACCCTCATCCGACAGATTGTGGCTGACTCAGAAGATGACTCTCTCTCCGATGATTCTGCCACAGTCAAATCAACTGTAAGCAGTAAACTGTCAACTGTCAACTCAAAAGTAGCCCTCTCCCTAGCCCAGTGTGTCGCCACGCCTTATGGACAGGTGCTTTCCAACGACGAGATGGAGCAGATTATCAACGAACTCTTTGCCTGTTCTAACGTCAATTATACGCCCAACGGCAAGTCTATCCTTACCATCCTCCCACAGACGGATATCGAGCGCCTTTTTGCCCAAAAGGGTTAACATTTGTTAAGCGGAAGCAAATTCTTCACTCTTCGCTCTTCGCTCTTCACTTTTATTTGTACCTTTGCACCCGCAATTGAAAACACGGGCGCTTAGCTCAGTTGGTTTAGAGCATCTGCCTTACAAGCAGAGGGTCGGCGGTTCGAATCCGTCAGCGCCCACCCGACGTTAACATGTCTAACTATCAAAAATGCAGAATTATGAACAGATTTGTGATTCATTCCGCCGCAGCCATCATTGGCTTCGCGTGTCTCGTCAGTTGTAGTGAACAGGAGTCAGACCTCCAGTCTGTCTATGAGTCGTCAGACAATCAACTCCGTATCGTTACTCACACCAGGGGTGGGGAGGAAGGCGCATCGTCTGTCGCCTCCATCTTCCTCTTTAATGGCAGCAGCGAGTATGTGCGCACGCTTCAGACGGATGCCGCTGGTAGTTATACATCAGCCTCTGCGTCAGTCAAACTGCCACAAGGCACCTACAAGCTCTGTGCCCTCAGTCCCAGCGACCTCTCTCATTTCCAGTTCCCAGCGACACCCTCGCCCACATCTGTCATCAGCCAGGCTGAGGGTCAGGCGATGGGCGACCTGCTGATGGCCTCTGCTACGGCCTCCCTCAACGATGGCGAAAGCAAGACGGTCAACCTGGAACTGGAGCGCAAGGTGCTCGAACTCTCAACCGTCACCATCAGCCAGGTGCCAGGCGAGGTTACGGCTGTCACCGTCTCCGTGGCGCCCTTCTATTCAGGCATCCGTTTTAATGGCTCCTATGTGGAAGAGTCGCCACTCACCTGCACCTTTGCGCTCGCCGAGTCGGCTACCGAAGGCGTCTGGGAGGCAGCACCCCATCAACTCGCCTTCCCCTCGAAGGGCGTACCCACGATCACCGTCACTTTCACTCGCGGCGAAACGGGTAGCAGCAGTTATACCTATACCGCCGAGAATGTCTTGACGGCCAACAATCGGTATAATATCTCAGGCACCTATACGGAGCCTCTTGGCGTCACCCTCGAGGGTGCCGTCACCCTTCAGGCCTGGACCACCGATCCCTCTGCCATCCCCTTCGACTTCGATGAATCCAATGCCATCAGCGACTCAGGCTCAGGCGGTTCTGGTACGGACGATCCCAATGCAGGCTCAGGTGGCTCTGATAACACGGAAACCCCCATCGCAGGTCAAACATATAAAGGATGCTATGTTGTCTCTGTAGATGCCGCTAATCGCACAGCCGTCCTGCTCTCACCAACGGAAAGTAAAGGGTACTCAGACGGAAACAGTGATTGGAAGAGTTACATAGAGAACATCGCATCAACTTGGCCATCTTTTGAGGGAGTAACAGGGATTAGGCGTATTCCAACAATAATTGAATTAAATAATATTGATGTTGTGATAGGAAATGAAAAGAAAGGGAAAAATTATTTTTGTATTGATAAAGATTCTGATTTGTGCACAGTGCGAATAATTGTAAGTGAAAATATAGTTTCTTTAAGCAATCCCAATTACATTTTTGGACCTGCATATTATCTATGCCCTGTGATTGATATCACTTACTAATTTTTATCGTATTTTCGGTTTGAGGCTAACACCTAACGTTGATTTCCCGGAAGCCCTTTAAACAAAGGGCTTCCAGCTTTCAAACACCTAACCTAACACCTAACATACACCTAACAAACACCTAACCCAACACCTCACTCATATTCCACCTCGAACCCCCCATCTCTGCATCTATCTTACCAGTCGCTCCAGAGTCAATCTTCAAGTTGCTCAGGTAGTTCTTCTGGTAGGTGTAATGTTAGGTGTTTGTTAGGTCTTTGTTAGGTGTTTAGCCAACACCTAACATCTCAAATTCCCTTTGTACAAAGGCGTTTCAGAAGATTTTGTTAGGTGTTGAACTGATTTTGCGAATGTCTTCTCCATAGAATTGTTTTTTCTTCTTTTTGCTATCCCGACATAGCAAAATAGGGGGTTCGTTCATAGGGATGCCTTCTAACCCTCGTTCCGATGCCTTCCACGAGTCGTTCTGATGCCTTGTACGACAGTAAGGGATGCCTCCTATACC
>ONPM01000019.1 GCA_900319715.1 uncultured Prevotella sp. | reverse complement strand
GATGTTCGAAACTTACTTTTCTTTGAATGGAGGAGGGGTCTTCTTACCACCACCGGCTACATTCTCCAACTCTTCCATTGAAAGAACTTTTGTGTCCTTGTTTTCATCATTCTGTTTCATAACCTTAAATTTTTAATTGTTAAACATATTGTCGCTCAGACGTTGTCTTGTTGAGCTTTGCTCTAAACCTCTTTCGTTCGAAATAGCTCGAATTACATTCGGCTCTTTATTCGCATAATCGAGGTTTTCTGATTGACAATGCAAAGATACAACGATTTCGGGAAGATTCCAAGAAAATTCCCGATTTTTCTCTCACTTGTAGCGACAACTACCCCCTAGAGGCGACAAATCGGGCAAATGCCCTCAAAATCTGTCGCGTCAGGGGTCAAGAAAAAGTGGATAATATTTGGAGATTTCAGATATAATGCCTAAATTTGCAGCAGATTATTGACTTAAAACATAAATAGAGATAATTATTTGGTATGGTACAGGATTTATATATTTTGATGATTACGGCAGCAGTAGTCAGTATTCTGTTTAAGTTGTTAAAGCAGCCAGTGGTGCTGGGCTATATCGTTGCGGGTGTCTTGGTAGGTCCTCATCTGTTTGGCGAGACCCTTGTGAATGCGGACAACGTGAAGGCATGGGGCGACATCGGCGTGCTGTTCGTATTGTTCTGCATTGGCCTGGAGTTCCGCCTGAAGAACCTCATCAGCAGCGGCAAGGTGGCAGCAATAGGTGCGCTGACTATCATCGTAGGCATGATGCTCCTTGGATATTTCGTGGGAAAGGATGCCGACTTAGATATGGTCAACTCTCTGTTTCTGGCGGGCATGCTCTGCATGTCGAGCACCACTATCGTGATGAAGGCCATTGACGAGGCAGGGCTGAGCAAGGAGCGTTTCGTCAAGGGGGCGACCAGCATCCTGATCGTGGAGGATGTGGTGGCTGTGGTGCTGATGGTATTGCTCTCCAGTATAGCCATCCGCCATCAGTTTGAGGGGGCCGAGTTGGCCAGCAAGGTCGTCGATCTGGCCATTACGCTCGCGGCATGGTTCGTCTGCGGAATACTGATTATCCCGACCCTGATACGCAAGGTGAAAAAACATCTGAATGACGAGACGCTGATTATCCTCGCCTTGGGTCTGTGTCTGGGTATGGTGCTGACGGCAGAGGAAGCAGGGTTCAGCAGTGCACTCGGCGCCTTCGTGATGGGCTCGATCCTTGCCGAGACAGTGGAGTCGCATCGTATCGAAAAACTGATGACACCGCTGAAGAATGTCTTTGCGGCTATCTTCTTCATCTCTGTAGGCATGCTGATCGATCCGTCTTCATTGTCGGAATACTGGGTGAGCATCGTCTATGTCAGCCTGGTCATTATCATCGGAATGATTTTCTTTGGCACCTTGGGCTGCTGGTGGGGCGGTCAGACGATGCGCGACTCGATGCTTACCAGTTTCTCGTTTGTGCAGATAGGCGAGTTCTCGTTCATCATCGCTTCACTGGGTACCAGCCTGGGCGTTCTCAATCCTGTCATTTATCCCATCATCGTAGCATCCAGCGTGGCGACCACCTTCCTCACGCCTTATATCATGAAGGCTGCCGTGCCCTGCTATAGGTTCCTTTATCATCACGCTTCAGAGAGCCTGCGTGCAAAGATCGACCAGCGCGAGCAGCAAGTGGCAAAAGCAGAGGCAGAGGCGGCCAAACCATCCAGCGACAAGAACTCATTAGCAGACAGGGCGCGCCATGCTGTCAGGAATACCTTTATCACGAAGCATCTTGTCAATCTGTTTATCAAGAACATGAGTGCTCATGATGAAGAACACGGTTCTTGACTTGTGGCAAAAAAAAGAGAGAGCCTGCTGATGAGCGGGCTCTCTCTCTGCGGCTATTTCTTTCCTTCGTACCACTCCTTCAGCACGTAGAAGGCTTTCTTCTTCTGACCTTGGTCGGAGAAGAGGCCTTTACGGTTATAATAGTCCTGCACGCCAGTGAGCAGGCGGCGGGGCGAGCGGAAGTCTTTCAGTATCCAGGGCGTGGTGCCTGCCAGGCCGTCGATCTTGTCGAGCATGGCGGTGTTCTCACGGTAGAGGTTCTCCTGGAACTCCTCTGTCCAGCGCTGGTTCTTCGCACCATGCAGACCGTACTTGGCCCCACCACCGAACTCGCTGACGATGACGGGCTTGTCGTAGGGGATCTCCCAGGTCATCTTGGCCGCATCCTTCACGTCGCGATACCATCCGATATACTGGTTGAAGGAGATGACATCCACGTACTCGTTCATATTGTCCTGCAGTTTGTTATGGTAGTTGGATGCCGCCAACACTTCCATTGCCATGGAGACGAGGCGGGTGCTGTCTGTGTCGTGAGCCTGGCGGGAGAGCCGGCTGAGGAATGTGTCACGCTCCTTTCCGTGTGGTGTCTCGTTGGCGATCGACCAGATGATGACGTTGCAGCGGTTCTGGTCGCGGCGGATCATGTCGTTGAGTTGGCGGCTGGCATTGGCGAAGGTGTCGTCGTCAGTCCAGGTGATGGTCCAGTAGACGGGAATCTCCGACCACACCATCAGTCCCATGCGCTCTGCCTCGCGTACCATATATTCATTATGCGGGTAGTGGGCCAGTCGTACGAAGTTACAACCCAGTTCCTTGGCCCAGGAAAGCAGTGTATGAGCATCCTCAGGACCATTGGCACGACCACCGCCGTTGGGCTTCTCTTCATGGATGGAGATGCCTCGCAGGAAGATGGGCTGGCCGTTGAGCAGGAGTTGCTTGCCGCGGGTCTCGATGGTGCGGAAGCCAATGGAGTCGGAAACCATATCGCTGGCATCGGAGTCAGTGGGGCCGAGAGTCAGGCTGACGCCGTAGCGCTTGGGAACCTCTGGCGACCAGAGTTGTAGTTTCCTGACCTTGAGTGATGTGGAGACATGGCCGTTGGCATCAGTTGTCAGCATCTGTTTGATTTTCAGTTCTGGGATGGAGAGCGTGACCTGACGGTTTGCCTCCTTGGCGCTCAGTTGCAGTGAGAAGTTCAGTTGCTTGGGGTTTCTCCTGTCGAGTTGCAGGGAGTAGTTCCCGATGTAGGTCTGTGGCACATCTACCAGCAGCACGTCGCGGGTGATGCCGCCGTAGTTCCACCAGTCGAAGATGAGTGTCGGCACGTTCTCACGGCTGCGCTTGTTGTCGACCTTCACGGTGACGAAGTTCTCGCCCGCCTTCAGCAGGTTGGTCACGTCGTAGTTGAACGGGGTGAAGCCGCCGACATGCCGGCCTGCCTCCTGTCCGTTGACGAAGACGATGGCTTCGTAGTTGACGGCTCCGAAGTAGAGCAGTGTGCGATGGCCTGCCTTGGGCTGATAGTTGAACGAGCGGTGGAACCATACTGTGCCCTCATAGAAGAAGAGGCGCTGGTCGCGGGTGTTCCAGTCGGAGGGGATGGGCATCGTCTCTGCCTTGTCGAAGTCGTACTCGATGAGGTCTTCTGGCTGCTGAGGCTTGGCGTTGCGGAAGAAGCCATAACTCAGTTTCTCACGACGGTAGCCGTAGTAGCCGCACTCCTGCACGTCGACGAGGTAGTGCCAGTCGCCATTGAGCGAGGTGGTCTGGCGGTTCAGTACATTGCCGATCAGCGGCGTGTCTTCGGCCTGCACCGTCATGACGGCGGTAAGCAGCACCAGGATTGAAGTCAGTCTTCTCATGGTTTCTTTCATCTTTATTTCTTACTGCTTGTGATGATAGTCTTCGATCAGGCCTTTCTTTACCAAGATGGGCAGGATGTTAGAGGCAGACTGTCGTGCGCTCTTCTTGCCACGGCCATAGTACTGCTCAAAGGTCACTGGGTCATCACGCAGCAACTGCTCCATAAATTGATCGTTCAGGCGTGTCATGATGATCTTGCCCTTCTCGTTGGGTCCTTTATCCAGCAGATATAGCACATGCTTCTCCATCAGGTCGTTGTTCGTCAGCAGCAGGTCGGTGGCCAGGAAGATGGAACCCCATGTCGTATGACCTGTGGCCAGCAACGCCACGTCGAGTCCGATGTTCACCAGGTCCAACAGGTCGCCTGCCGAGGAATGGTAACACACCACGCAAAGTTTGCCTCCCTTATAAGGTATGGCGCGCAGAAAGTTGTTCACAGGCAGTATGATACCATCGTCGTCGCGCAGTGTACGCTGGTTGATGAACAGTTGGTTGTCGATGGACATCATGAACACGTCTTTCTTGATGACCTTGTTGACCTCCTTGTCATCCGTCTTGATGTTGAAGTCGATGCCGTCGTACTTCACACGCACCGAGTCGGGCTCTTTGCCAGGAATCAGATCCTCGTAGGATTTCCACTTGCTGGCCTTGAAGTCGTCGTAACTCATACACACCTTGGTCTGTGCCTGCATTGCCATGGCAACAAAGCACAACATCATCATCGTAATGGTTCTCTTCATGATCGTAGTATTTGATATTTGTGTGCAAAGATAAGGAAAATTGTAGAAAAAAGAAAAAAAGTTGCGATAAAATTTGGCAGAATGAAAGGAAATGTGTACTTTTGCCGCCAGAAAGTTATAAAACGAAACGAGACATGACAAAAATGGCAAACTATTGGTGGTGGCGCAACTCAAGATTCGCAAGATCGTGAGAAGATAGCCGCGTACCTATGGTGGAGATATACGAAAAGGCCTGTCGTTCTTGCGACAGGCCTTTTTCAATTTACGACTTGAGTATTTACACAAAGACTTTTAAAAATATGGGACAGTATCAAGTAGACAAAAATGGATTCTATGGAGAGTTTGGAGGTGCCTATGTGCCGGAGATTCTCTACAAGTGTGTGCATGACCTGCAGGAGGCCTACCTGCCAATCATCGAGTCGGCAGACTTCAAGCAGGCGTATCATGCCCTGTTGAGGGACTATGTAGGCAGGCCGTCTCCGCTCTATCTGGCGCAGCGGATGAGTGAGCGTTATGGTTGCAGACTCTATCTGAAGCGCGAGGACCTGAACCACACGGGCGCTCACAAGATCAACAACACCGTGGGTCAGATCTTGTTGGCCAAGCAGATGGGCAAGACGCGTATCATCGCAGAGACAGGAGCCGGACAACATGGTGTGGCGACGGCAACGGTCTGTGCGCTGATGGGCATGAAGTGTGAGGTGTTCATGGGTGCCACTGATGTGGAGCGTCAGCACACGAACGTCGAGCGGATGAAGATGTTGGGTGCCGAGGTGCATCCTGTACGTACAGGAAACATGACGCTGAGCGATGCCTGCAGCGAGGCTATACGTGACTGGTGCTGTCATCCCTCAGACACCTTCTATATCGTGGGTTCTACGATGGGCCCCCATCCTTATCCAGACCTCGTGGCACGTATGCAGAGCGTCATCTCGGAGGAGATCAAATGGCAGTTGCAGGAGAAAGAGGGGCGCGACTATCCCGACTATCTTATTGCCTGTATCGGCGGAGGCAGCAATGCCGCTGGCACCATCTACCACTATATGGATGACGAGCGGGTGAAAATCGTGTTGGCAGAGGCTGGTGGTCATGGCTGGGATACGGACTACACCGCAGCGACGATTCATCGTGGTACGACGGGCATCCTGCATGGTGCGAAGATGCTGGTGATGCAGGATGAGGACGGACAGATTCAGGAGGCCTTCACCATCTCGGCAGGTCTCGACTATCCTGGCGTGGGTCCCATGCATTGTAACATGGCCAAACAAGGTCGTACGCAGGTGCTGAGTATCAACGACGACGAGGCTATCTATGGGGGGTATGAACTCACTCGTATGGAGGGCATCATCCCTGCCATCGAGAGTGCCCATGCCATCGCTGCCCTCTCTAAACTGACGTTCAAGCCCGACGATGTGGTGGTGCTCACCGTCAGTGGCCGTGGTGACAAGGATGTGGAAACGTACTTGAAGAACAAAGCAATGGCGAAGGAATACGGGAATTTTTAGTTTATAGTTTATGGTTTATAGTTTACAGTTTACGGTTTACAGTTTACAGATGATTACCGTGCATGCCCTGATGACTGCCTATAGAAGTATTCATCTGTAAACCGTAAACAAAATAAATAAAAAATATGAATACATTTAAATATACAACAAACAGCAAGACCATTCTGGGGGATCTGTATACCCCAGTGGGAGTCTATATGCGACTGCGAGACCTCTATCCGCAGAGTGCGCTGATGGAGAGTTCGGATTACCATGATGCGAACAACAGTCGTTCGTTTATCGGACTGAATCCCATTGCCAGTGTCGCCATCGGACATGGTATGGCCACCGTCAGTTATCCTGACGGCAGCGTGATGCAGCATGAAGTGAACAAAGCGTATCGCTCTGACAAGGCCATCCATGCACTCATCGATCGTATAGAGGTCAGTGGTGAGGATGCCAATGTCTGCGGACTCTTCGGCTATACGTCATTCAATGCCGTCAGATACTTCGAGGATATTCCCGTGAAGGACGAGACGCAGGCTAAGAACGATGCCCCCGATGTGCTCTATATATTATATAAGGTGGTAATCGTATTTGATCATCATCAGAGTCTCCTGAAGGTGGTGAGTTTAGAGGAGTGTTTAGAGGAAAGTGGAAAGAGGAAAGAGGAAGGAGATTACCATTTAGTCGATGAGATTGTCAGGGCGATGAACAAGGCGAATGTGCAGGCTTACGACTTCCATCCCGTGGGGGACGTCAGAAGTACGCTGACAGACGATGAGCACAGGGCAAACATCCGTCGTGGCATCCAGCATTGTCTGAGGGGTGACGTGTTCCAGATAGTCCTCTCGCGTCGATTCATCCAGAAGTACGAAGGTGATGACTTCAAACTCTATCGTGCCCTGCGCAGCATCAATCCCTCGCCCTACCTCTTCTATTTCGACTTCGGAGGCTTCCGCATCTTCGGCTCTTCGCCAGAGACACACTGCCGAGTTACAAGGGATAACTCCCGATTCCGTGCATTTATTGATCCGATTGCTGGTACGACGAAAAGGACGGGCGACGCTGAGGCAGACCGTCGAGGAGCAGAATACCTGCGCAATGATCCAAAGGAGAATGCTGAGCATGTGATGCTGGTGGACTTGGCCCGCAACGACCTGAGCCGTAATTGCCACAACGTGAAGGTGGACTTCTACAAGGATCTGCAGTACTACAGCCATGTGATTCATTTGGTGTCGAGGGTGTCTGGTGAACTCGATGAGGGCGCTGATCCTATCAAGGCGTTTATCGACACCTTCCCTGCCGGCACCCTCTCAGGAGCACCTAAGGTGCGTGCCATGCAGTTAATTTCTGAATACGAGCCCCACAACCGTGGTGCCTATGGTGGTTGTATCGGCATCATTGGTCTCGACGGATCGCTGAATCAGGCTATCACCATCCGAACGTTTGTCTCCCGTAACGGCGAACTGTGGTTCCAGGCGGGTGGCGGCATCGTGGCCAAGAGCGATGTGGAGTATGAACTGCAGGAAGTGAACAACAAACTGGGGGCTCTAAGGAAGGCTATCGAAAAAGCAGAGAGACTTTAAACGAACACGAATCACACGAAATGAACGAATTATGAAAATAGTCATTATTGATAATTACGACTCGTTTACCTATAACCTGAGTCATTTAGTGAAGGAGTTGGGTGCTGAGGTCACCGTGGTACGCAACGACCAGTTCGAACTCAAAGACCTGGAGCCGTATAGCAAGATCATCCTCTCGCCAGGTCCTGGCATCCCCTCAGAGGCAGGCCTGTTGCTTGATGTCATCCGCACCTATGCCGACAAGAAGCCAATCTTAGGTGTCTGTCTGGGGCATCAGGCCATTGGCGAGGTGTTCGGCGGCAAACTGGAGAATCTCTCGGATGTCTTCCATGGTGTGGCTACACCCTGCCATATCATCTCCGACGATCCCATCTTCAGTGGGATAGAGCGGGATATCACCATAGGCCGCTACCACTCGTGGGTGGTGTCGAAGGAGGATTTCCCTGACTGCCTGGAGATTACTGCCGTGAGTGATGAAGGTCAGGTGATGGCTCTGCGCCATAAGACACTCAACGTCCGTGGCATCCAGTTCCATCCGGAGAGTGTCCTCACCCCTGATGGCAAGAAAATGATACAAAACTGGTTATTTTTATAAATGAAGATTGAAGATTGAAAATTGAAAATTGAAATAATATGGAACAAACAATGAAAGGCTATCTCTTCAGGCTGCTGAACCACGAGGAACTGACTCGTGAAGAAATGAAGACCATCCTGATTGGCATCACCCACTCAGAGTATCCCAATGAACAGATTACCGCCCTGCTCACCTGTCTGCAGATGAGAGGCGTCACCGTCGACGAACTTCTTGGCTTCCGCGATGGTATCTTAGAGACAGGAGTGCCTGCCATCCTTCAGGCAGACCGTTATATCGATGTCGTGGGTACGGGCGGTGACCGTAAGAACACGTTTAACATCTCCACCACGGCCTGTTTCGTGATTGCGGGCGCTGGCTATAAGGTGGCTAAGCACGGCAACTATGCCGCCACCTCTGTATCGGGTGCCTCGAACGTCATCCAGCACCATGGTATCAAGTTCACGGATGATATCGACAAACTGAACCGTTCGCTCAACGAGGCTGGCATCGTCTATCTCCATGCCCAACTCTTCGCCAAGGCGATGAAGTTCGTGGGACCTATCCGTAAGGCGTTGCAGTTCCCTACCATCTTCAACCTCTTAGGTCCGATTGTCAATCCCTCGCAGCCGAAGTGCCAGTTGTTGGGCGTGGCTAATCTCGACCAGATGAGGCTCTACAACAGCGTGTACCAGAAGATCGGCATTGACTATGGTATCGTGAACAGCATCGATGGTTATGATGAGATTTCGTTGACGGGTGACTTCAAGGTAACCACGAACAACTACGAGCGCATCTTCAAACCCAGCGACCTTGGTTTCGCCATTGCCAAGCCCGAAGAACTCGTGGGTGGTGCTACGGAGGAAGAGGCTGCCGAGATCTTCGACGCCGTCTTGGAGAATCGTGCCTTGCCTGCCCAGAAGAATATCGTGCTGGCTAATGCCGGCTTCGGTATCCAGGTGCTGGAGAAGGGGCAGAAGAGCATCGAGGAGTGTATTGCCATTGCCCGTGAGAGCATCGACAGCGGTGCTGCCCTCAGGACCTTCAATAAGTTTGTGGAACTGAATAGTTAGTAACCTCTTCCCCTCCTGACTCAGGAGGGGCTAGGAGTGGTCTGAACAATTGAATAGTTATGACTAAGGATATTTTGCAAGAGATTGTATCATATAAGCGTATGGAGGTGGAGCAGAGCAAGCAGGTCCTTCCCCCTGCGGAGTTGCATCGGCGTGTGGAGTCTATCCTTGATTTCAGTACCGCCTCGCTGTCACGGGCACTACGGGAGTCTGCTACGGGCATCATCGCCGAGTTTAAGCGTAAGTCGCCCTCGAAGGGTTGGATTAAGGAGGAAGGACAGGCAGAGGTGATCCCTTTGAGTTATCAGAAGCATGGAGCCGCAGCCCTCTCTATCCTGACGGACGAACACTTCTTCGGCGGCTGCGATGACTTTATAAGCATCGCCCGTCGGAGTGGAGTCAGGATTCCAGTGCTCTACAAGAACTTCGTCATCGACGAGTACCAACTGTTTCAGGCCCGGCTCTGTGGGGCTTCTGCTGTGCTGCTTATTGCAGCCTGTCTGTCGAAGTCGCAATGTAAGGCGCTCCAGCAGACGGCTCATGAGATCGGGCTGGAGGTGTTGCTGGAGATGCACGCTGAGGCTGAGTTGGAATATGCCGGACAGGAGCCGGACCTTTGTGGTATCAACAACCGCCACCTCGGTTCGTTTGTCACAGACGTCGACACCTCCTTCCGTTTTGCGGAAATGTTGCCGAAGGAGGCCGTGAAGGTGAGTGAGAGTGGTATCTCCGACCCCGTGACGGTCAAGGCACTCCGCTCAGCAGGCTTCCAGGGCTTCCTCATCGGCGAGAACTTCATGAAGACCCCAGACCCGGGGTTGTCCCTCCACGAATTTATCTCCCAACTATGATCATCAAGGTTTGTGGCATGCGTGAGGCTGAGAACATCCGTGAGGTGGAAAGGCTCGGCATCGACCTGATGGGTTTCATCTTCTGGCCGAAATCGAGTCGTTATGTCAGCAAGCGTCCTGATTATCTGCCACGGCAGGTGAAACGGGTGGGGGTGTTTGTCGATGAAGATCCTGAAGAGGTGAAGCGACTGGCTGACAACTATAGCCTCGACTATATCCAGTTGCACGGCCACGAAACACCAGAAGTAATCTCGTACCTCCGTACCTCCGCATCTCCGCCCCCCCGGATGATCAAGGTCTTTAACATCGCCACAGAGGAGGACCTCTCGCAGACACTTCCCTACGAAGGTCTCGCAGACCTCTTCCTCTTCGACACTAAAGGCCAGTCCGTGGGAGGCAACGGGGTGAAGTTCAACTGGGATGTCCTCGATGCCTATCAGGGCTCCACGCCCTTCCTGTTGAGTGGTGGCATCGGCCCTGATGACGCAGCGCAGGTTAATGCCTTCCGTCATCCCAAGTGCATCGGCATCGACCTCAATTCCCGCTTCGAACTTTCTCCAGGCCTCAAAGACATCGCAAAACTAAAAGAATTTATATGTAATCTGAACACAGAGATATAAAGATACAGGGATTAACTATCAAATACTCTGTACCTCAGTGTCTCAGTGTTCCTTAAAAAAATAGAAAAATGAATAAGATTAATTCTCTTTTCGCAAATAGCACAGACCAGAAACTCCTGTCGCTCTATTTCTGTGCTGGCAGTCCGACACTCGAAGGTACTGCCGATGTGATCCTCACCCTCCAGCGTCGCGGCATTGCGATGATCGAGGTGGGTATCCCGTTCAGCGATCCTTTGGCAGACGGTCCTGTCATCCAGAGTGCTGCCACACAGGCCCTGAAGAACGGCATGACCTTGAAGACGCTCTTCTCACAGTTGCTGGCCATCAAGGACCATGTGGAGATTCCCCTCGTGCTGATGGGCTACCTGAACCCCATTCTGCATTACGGTATTGAGGCTTTCTGTCAGTCGTGTGTCGAGGCTGGTGTCAGTGGTGCCATTATCCCTGACCTGCCTTTCGACGACTATCTGAACATCGTCAAGCCTGTGGCCGACAAGTACGACCTGCGCATTATCATGCTGATCACCCCTGAGACCAGTGAGGAGCGCATCCGTTTCATCGACGACCACACCGATGGCTTCATCTATATGGTCAGTTCTGCCTCTATTACGGGCACCCAAAAGAGTTTCGATGAACAAAAGCAGGAGTATTTCCGTCGCATCCATGCCATGAACCTCCGCAACCCTCGCATGATCGGCTTTGGCATTTCTAATGCCCAGACATTGAAGGCTGCCCAGGATAATGCTGCTGGTGCCATCATCGGCTCGAAGTTCGTCACCTTGCTCAACGAGGCAGAAGGTCGCGCAGACGAAGCCCTCGACAGGTTGTTTGAGGCGTTGGGTCAATAAAATCAGTAGAGTAGCAACAATCCTGCGCCCCCTGCATAGCAGATCATGCGGATGGGGTTGATCTTCAGGTAGCCCGTGCCGAAGGCGGTGGCTGCGAAGAGGGCAACGCTGATCCAGAAATGCCAGGGATTCTCCATCGGCGTGGAGAAGTTCTCCTTGTTGCAGAGCAACAGCGTGGCGGCAGCGAGGAGGCCGACAACAGCAGGGCGCAGACCCTTGAAGACTGACTGTACCAGTGGGGTGTTCATGTACTTCATGAACATCTTGCTGATCAGTATCATCAGTATCAGCGAGGGCAGCACCAGGGCGAAGGTGGCTGTAGCGGAACCAAGAATAGCCATTATGTGACCGTAGCCTGCATTCTGGATGGCGGTATAGCCACAGTAGGTAGCGGAGTTGATGCCGATAGGACCAGGGGTCATCTGCGAAATCGCCACGATATCGGTAAACTCTGACGTCGACAGCCAGTGGTGAGTCTCCACCGTCTCATGCTGGATCAGCGACAGCATGCCGTATCCTCCTCCGAACCCGAAGAGGCCGATCTCAAAGAATGTGATAAATAAATATAGAAAGATCATAGTCTGTGTTTTATTCTTCCATAAATATATCCTGCGAAACCAGCCACAATAATAATGTAGATAGGTGATACGCCGAGGGCCCAGATGGCTAGGGCACAGACGACGGGAATCCAGATGGTGAACTTATTCAGTTGCGCCCGTTGCCCTAAGCGGAAGGTGGGCACAGCAATCAGCGCCACCACCGCCGGACGGATGCCCCTGAAGATGGCTGCTACCACCTTGTTATCTTCGAACTGCTTGAAGAAGATGGCGATGGCGAGGATGATGAGGAACGAGGGTAGGGCCGTGCCTAATGCCGTAGCAATGGCTCCGCGCACCTTGCGCAGTTTGTAGCCGATGAAGATGGCGATGTTGATGGCAAAGACCCCCGGACAACTCTGGGCGATGGCAATCAGGTCGAGCATCTCCTCTTTCTCCACCCACTTGTGCTTGTTCACCACCTCTTCTTCTATCAGCGGAATCATGGCATATCCACCGCCCAGGGTGAAAAGCCCGATGCGGAAGAAGGTCGTAAACGATTCCCAATATAAGTTATTCTGCATATAGAGTATTTATTTCCCCTCCTAAGTTAGGAGGGGTAGGGGTGGTCTGAAGAAGCGCCTGTTCAGACCCCTCCTGGCCTCCCCTCACTTAGGGGAGGAATTAGTTACTTCTGAGCCTCGACCCATTTGCGGGCATTGACGAAGGCCTCAATCCAAGGTGTCACCTCGTCCTGACGACGGTTGGCGGGATACCAGGCGTTCTGCCATGGGAAGAAGGCACGCTCCAGGTGAGGCATCATGCAGAGATGACGACCGTCGGCGGAGCAGATACCTGCCACGTTATAGTCAGAACCATTGGGGTTGGCAGGATAGCCGGCATAGTTGTATTTCGCAATCACGTTGTAGGCGTTCTCAGCCTCAGGCAGATGGAACTTACCCTCTCCGTGGGCCACCCACAGACCGAGTTTCGAACCACTGAGGCTGCCGAACATCACGCTGTTGTTCTGTGGGATGCTGAGGCTGATGAACTCACTCTCGAACTTATGCGAGTCGTTGTGCAGCATCTTTGCGCCCTTGGCGCCTGTGAGGCCGAGTTCAACCATCAACTGGCAACCATTGCAGATACCGAGCGACAGTGTGTCCTCGCGGGCATAGAACTTGTCCAGCGCCTCCTTGGCCTTCGGGTTGAAGAGGAAGGCACCAGCCCAGCCCTTGGCAGAGCCGAGTACGTCGGAGTTAGAGAATCCACCACAGAAGACGATGAGGTTCACCTCTTCCAGTGTCTCTCGGCCTGTGATGAGGTCGGTCATCATCACGTCCTTCACGTCGAAGCCTGCCAGATAGAGCATGTATGCCATCTCGCGCTCACCATTTGTACCCTTCTCGCGGATGATGGCAGCCTTCACGCCAGAAGCCTCACGGCGGTCTGGGTTGAGACCATACTGCGCCAGTTTGCCCGTGAAGCCCTTGGGGAACTTCATCTCGATGGGCTGCTGCTTGTAGTTCTCGAAGCGTTCCTTGGCCTTGCCGTTGAAACTCTGCTTGCGGTCGAGCAGGTAAGAGGTCTTGTACCACACATCGCGCAGGGCGTCGATGTCGAAAATAGTCTGACTAGTTTGACTAGTGGAACTAGGATAAACAACCTCGATAGTGCGGCTGTTCTCCACAGGATAGCCGATCTTGGCAAAGCCGACACCCATCTCCTCCATGAAGTCCTTGAAGTCCTGCTTGTGCTCATCGCTTACCTCGATCACCACACCCGGGTTCTCTGCAAACAGGGCCTTCACCACGTCACCATCCTTGCAGATGTCGTGCAGGTTGATATGCAGACCGCCCTTCATGTTGGCGAAACACATCTCCAACAGCGTCGTGATAAGACCACCGGCCGAGATATCGTGACCAGCCATGATCCAACCCTTCTTGATCAACTCCTGGATGGCGTTGAAGGCATCGCAGAAGTACTCGGCGTTCTTCACCGTCGGCACATCGTCGCCAACCTTACCCAGACTCTGGGCGAAGGCAGAGCCACCCAGACGCTGCTCGTCGAACGAGAAGTCGATGTGGTAGATCGAAGCGTTCTTATCATTCACGAGCACGGGCGATACCACTTTCTTGATGTCGGACACCTCACCACCGGCACTTACGATGACTGTTCCCGGAGAGATGATCTTCTCGCCGTTGGGATACTGTTGACTCAACGAGAGCGAGTCTTTACCCGTCGGCACATTGATATGCAGGTCGCAGCAGAAGTCCGAGAGCGCCTTCACGCCTTCGTAGAGACGGGCATCCTCACCCTCCTGAGAGCGGCAGGGCCACATCCAGTTGGCAGAGAGGGAGATGGAGTCCATACCCTCAGCCATCGGTGCCCATACGATATTGGTCAGAGCCTCGGCCACAGAGAGTACCGAGCCTGCTGCGGGATCAGCCAGACCAGCCTGCGGCGCATGGCCTAAAGCGGTGGCGATACCCTTCTCGCCACGATAGTCGAGAGCCACGACACCACAGTCGCTCAACGGCAACTGGATCTCGCCCTGACATTGCTGACGGGCAATCTTACCAGTCACCGAACGGTCGACCTTGTTCGTCAGCCAGTCCTTACAGGCGACGGCCTCCAACTGGAGCACGCGCTCGAGGTATTCATTGATCTTGTCCTGATTATAGGTCACGTCCTCATAGTGACGCTCTACGGTATTGTCGCGCATGATGGTCTTGGGTGAGTGGCCGAACATCTGGGCCACATCGAGGTCGAAGGGCTTCACGCCGTCGCCCTGCTTGAACGAGAAGTGGGCATCGCCAGTAGTCTCACCGACCACATACAGCGGGGCACGCTCACGCTCAGCAATTTTACGCACATGCTCGATATGCTTCTCGTCGATCAGCAGACCCATACGCTCCTGACTCTCGTTAGCGATGATCTCCTTGCTCGACAGCGTCTTGTCGCCGATAGGCAGTTTGGTCATGTCGATCTCACCGCCACACTCCTCGACGAGTTCGGACAGACAGTTCAGGTGACCTGCCGATCCGTGGTCGTGGATCGATACCACAGGGTTCACATCCTCCTCGCAGAGGGCACGCACCAGGTTGTAGGCACGCTTCTGCATCTCGGGGTTGGCACGCTGCACGGCGTTCAGTTCGATGCCGTTGCTATAGCGGCCTGTGTCTACTGACGACACGCTGCCACCGCCCAGTCCGATACGGTAGTTGTCACCACCGACAACGACCACCTTGTTACCCTTCTGAGGCTCCTTCTTCAGACAGTCGCGCTTGGTGCCGTAGCCTACACCGCCAGCCAGCATGATGACTTTGTCGTAAGCATACTTGGTAGGGGTAAGAGGTGAGGGGTGAGAGATGAGAGGTTTCTCCTGGTGCTCGAAAGTCAGCACCGAACCGCAAATCAGGGGTTGGCCGAACTTATTACCAAAGTCTGAAGCACCATTCGACGCCTTGATCAGTATCTGCTCAGGCGTCTGATACAACCACTGGCGCACGGGCAAGATATCCTCCCAGTCTCTTGAAAGTGAAGAGTGAAGAGTGAAGAGTGAAGAATCTTCACTCAATCTCGGATAGGCCGTCATATATACTGCGGTACCGGCGATAGGCCATGAACCTACACCACCACCCATACGGTCGCGGATCTCACCGCCCGTACCTGTGGCAGCACCATTGAAAGGCTCCACCGTCGTGGGGAAGTTATGGGTCTCAGCCTTCAGCGAGATTACACTCTCGATATCCTTCACCTGGAACCAGTCGCTTGTGCTCTGGTCCTTCGGGGCGTCGTCTTCTTGATCATCGCGAAGAGGCTCGACTCCATCTCCTTGCCGTCGATGATGAAGGTGCCGCCGAAAATCTTATGGCGGCAGTGCTCCGAGTTGATCTGGGCGAAGCCGAAGATCTCAGAGTCAGTCAGCGGACGGCCGTTCTGCTTTTCCAGTCCATGAAGGTATTCAATCTCCTCAGGCGAGAGGGCCAGCCCCTCCTGCTCGTTGTATTCCTCCAGGTTCTCCACGTGCTTGATGGGCTCTGGCTTGATGTTAACCGTAAAGATGTCCTGGTTGAGGCCGTTGTACATGCGCTGCAGCATCTCGTCGTGCTCGGCATCCTTGCTCTCCACGGCCCAGTACTCCTCGATACGGCTGATGCCCTTGAGACCCATGTTCTGTGTGATCTCCACGGCATTGGTCGACCATGGGGTCACCATCTCGCGGCGCGGACCTACGAAGTAGCCGTCCAACTGCTCTGCGTCGAGCATGGTGGCCTCGCCGTAAAGCCAGTTCAATTCCTTGATTTCCTGTTCGCTGAGTGCGTGATTCACCTCTGTGGCAATCACTGATTTCTGTGGGGTCTGAAAGAATCGTATCATACCTTATTTGTTATTTGTTTTCAATTTTGACTGCAAAGGTAGTGCAAATCGGGCGAAATACAAAATAAATTAGTATTTATTTATATTCCGTGATGCAGCCTTAAAAAAACAAGGATACTCTTGGCGGTATCAAAAAGAGTTTGTAAATTTGCAGCGGATTGTTATGAAGATAGACTATGGACAGAAGAGAATTTGTGAAGAAAGCCGCAATGGCAGCAGTAGGAGTAACTGTCGTGTCGCCCGTGTCGGCCATGCTGAGTGAGATGACAGGTAAACAGTGCAAGGTGCTGCTGGTCAACGGCAGTCCACGTACAGACGGCAACACATTCTGCTGCTTGAAGGAGATTGAGAGCGAACTGCAGAAGCATGGCGTAGCCTCGGAAATCGTTCAAATCGGACGCAAGCCGGTGCGGATGTGCATCAATTGTGGCGGGTGCAGGGCGGAAGACGCCTCAGGATGCGTGTTCGACGATGATGCCTGCGCCGTCATCACCCAGAAGATGAAAGAGGCCGATGCCCTCATCGTTGGCACTCCCGTGTATTACGGCCAGCCTAACGGAGGCATCCTCTCGCTGATGCAGCGTATGTTCTTCTCGGCAGGTCATCTGGTACAGAACAAGCCTGCTGCAGCCCTCGCCGTCTGCAGGCGCGGAGGTGCCACGGCTACGCTCCAGACGATGAATATGATGTTCGAGATGATGAATATGCCCGTCGTGACCTCGCAGTACTGGAACATCGCCTACGGAGCAGGCAAGGGTGAGGTCAGACTCGATACCGAGGGCATGCAGACCATGCGCACCCTGGCCACGAACATGGCCTTCCTACTGCAGAAGATTCATGCCGACGGCCAGCCCGCCCCACAGCGTGAGGAGAGGCCACAGTTCATGAATTTCATCAGATAGAGAGTCCGATTCACGCCTCGTGCTGATAGGCTCTATAGGGGTATAGTAATGCCTACTATCACTCGTACAAAGCATCTGTACGAGCCGTATCAGACATCAGCACGAACCGTGGAAGGCATCGTTACAAACGCACCCGGGTTACAGACCAGCCTCTAACAGTTGGTCGCAGATGCTCTTCATACCCCTGACTGAGGGGTGGCCGTTCTGTTTCTCAATATCGTGCAGTTCGACGAGTTGTACGTTGTAGTGCTTGCATACCTCGCGCATCGACTCATTGATTGGCTCTCTCAGTTCCGAGTTCAACAGGGAGACGAGTTTGGCCTTGGGATAGCGTTCCTGCAGCATGTCGAGCAGGCAGGCCAGAGCAGGACGGAAGTTCTTGCAGTCTTCCTTCGTCCAGTCAGCGTATTGATACTCGCCTATGGGGGAGTTGGCCCAGGCGTCGTTGGTGCCTCCGAACACAAAGATGATGTCAGGATTGCCCAGACTGTCTACACGCGCGATGAAGTTGTTGCGCGAGGCGTCCATTCGTCCGTATCCCGTGCCGCAGATGGTAGTGCCACCCCACGAGTCGTTCTTCTCCAGCACATAGCCTTTGGCCTTGATGTAGAGGTCCCACCAAGTCTGCTCCACCTTCGTACAGTCGTTTTTGTCGTTGGGGTAGAACGGTGCGTAATGGGCAGGAATCACTCCCTGAAATGTGGAATAAGAGTCACCCAGGATCGATACTTTCTTTGTCTGCGCTGATACGGAAACTGTCGTCACTGTCATCAGCATAAGGAATAATATTTTCTTCATCATTATCTGTTTTAAATGGTTATCTTGTGCAGAGATATACAATAGAGATGCTCTGACGACTATTTCTTCTTGGCTGTAGCCTTCTTGGCAGGTGCTTTCTTAGCAGACTTCGCGGGGGTGCTCTTTGAACGCACCACGACCGGCTTGGCCGTCGAGACATAGGACTGCTGCTTCATCAGCATCCAGGCTGCCTCGAAAATCTTGTTGCGAAGGTATTCTGGATAGTCGGGGTGGGAGTTAATGAACTTCTCCACGATCAGACGGGCCTCCACGCTCTTGTGGGAGCCGAGCATGGCCTGCAGCCAACTGGTGGGGAAGAAGATGTCACTGGTCTGCTGTATGTACTGCAGCGATTGCAGGCCGGGCTCGATGAGGGCATTGTTGACTGGCTCGTAGACATCGGAACTAAGTAGTTGAAGGGCCTTGAGTGCCCAAGGCTCCTGCTCGCGGTTCTGGGGGTGCAGCATCTCGTTGAACAGCCTGGTGCGCAGGGCTGGGTCGGGACTGCAGACGCGGCTGATATAGTCGAACTCCCGGCGCTCGTCGTTGGTCTTCAGCCGCTTGCGCTGGGCAGCCAGCACAGGGTGGTAAGTGTCGCCACGGACCGTGGCCAGGCGGTAGGCCATGTTCATGTAGTCCTGTTCACTGAAGAGGGGGTCGTTGTGCTGCTGCCAAATGGAGTAGATCTTGTCGAGCAGTTCGGGCGCGGTGGCATTGGAGCCCAACTTGCGGATGACATACTGCCGGCACTCCTTCGTGCGGTTCTCGCCCAGGAGGTCCATCATGCAGAGTTCGAGTGTTTTGCGCTGTTCTGGTGCGAGGTCGAAGGCAATCTTGAACATGTGGTCGACGGCCGTCGACATAATGAGCGGGTTGCGCTCCTTCATCATGAAGCGGTAGAGTTCGCCGAAGTGTGAGGGAGGTATGCGCCCCAGAAGGTAGTTGTCGTGGATGGTGAGCAGCAGGGCATAGCGGTTCAGATCGTTGCGGGTGGTGATAAGGCGCTTGGGCAGGATGACCGAGTACTCATCGTCGAGGGTGAAGTGGCCGTAGCCCTTGCCGTCGAAGTTGGGGATGATGTAGTTGGGCTTGCCTGTCACCTTGATGGTTGCGACGGCCTCCTTCATGTCGACGTTGATGGTGCGGCTGGTGCCGAGTTCGTAGATGAGGCGTATCTGGAACTTCTGTGGCCAGACGACTCCGCGGTTGTAGGGGTCGCGCTGGGTGATGATGATGTTGTTGTCCTTGTAGGTAGTGTGGATAGTTGGCATGCCCTTCTGCTTGACCCACACGTCGCTGAACTGCCTGACATGGGCCTTGGGGGCTGTCGAGTCGAGGACTGCCACGAGTTCGTCCCACGAGGCATTGCCGAAGAGATGGCTGTGCAGGTACTTCTGTAAGCCAGACTGCATCTCGGGAGCGCCCATCACCTGCTCAAGCATCCGCATCATGACGGGGGCCTTGTCGTAGATGATGTTGTCGTAGAGCAGACTGGCATGTTCCAGATTGGTCAGTTCCTGGGCGATGGGGTGGGTGCCGTCGGTACGGTCGATGGCGATGGCACGGCTCTGGTAGGTCTTGAGGAAGTTCAGGTCGTGGTCTGCGCATGAGAACGTTCGGCGGGTAATCTTCGAGGCCATGAAGTTGGCGAGTACCTCCTTGGTCCATACATCCTCGAACCACTTCAGTGAGACGAGGTCGCCAAACCACAGGTGGGCCGTCTCGTGGGCGATGAGTTCCAATCGGGCAGCCTTCTCCTCCTGGGTGGCATTCTTCTCAAGGAAGATGCGGCGGTCGTTCATCTGGATGGCTCCCGGGTGCTCCATGCCGCCGAACTGATAGCCCGGCAGCACCACCATGCCATACTCCTTGAAGGGACAGGCGATGCCGGTATAGCCCTCCATCCATTTCAGGGCCTGGGCAGCCTCGTCGGCCACTTGGTCGAGTTGTGCCACCTTGTCGGGGTCGGTCTCGCGGTAGAGAATGCGCATGGGGCGACCGTCGTGGACGGAGGTCTTCTCTTGGAAGTTGCCTGCGACGAAGGAATACAGATAGGTGGGGAGTTGGCAGATGTTGTCGCTTGTCATGGTCTTCCAGCCGTTGGGCACCTTGAGTGAGGTGACGAAGACGGCCCTGAGGTCAGGCTGGTCGAAGCAAGGGAAGGCCGAGCGTGCCATGTCGGGCACGAAGAGGGTGTACATATAGTCGTCGTTGCGGTTGAGGGCCTTGTCGCTGGCAGTGAACTCCAGTTCGACCTTGTTGGTGCCCTCCTGCATCGCCTCCATGGGCAGGATGATATGCTCGTCGCGGTAGGAGGCCTTGAAGGGTATGCGTTTGGTCTTGCCTTTCTTCTTCTCTATATGGGCATAGCAGTTGCCGTCGAAATCTCCCAGGAAGTCGAGGATGACATCCTGCGGTGCTTTCAGGTTGAAGGAGATGATGACCTTGCCCTCCACATGCTGACGAAGGTTGGCAGGAATCTCGAACGAGAGGTCGTAGACGATTTTGCTGATGTTGGCCTTTCTGTACTCGGCGAGTTCCTTGGATACGCCCTTGGACAGCATTTGGGCACTCGCACTCTGTGTGTTCAGGCACAGGGCCAGCACAATTAGTAGCAGGATATTTTTCATCGTTGATCGGTTTTTGCATGCAAATTTAATTAAAATATTCTAAACCTCCGCGTTTTTCATGGTTTTTTTGTCACAGTTTAGTAATTTTGTATCATAAAAAACGAAAAACAGCGCTTGATGGTGTTGAAAATCGTGATGGCAGCGCTGGCGCATACCCTCGCCGCAGGTGCCATGACAGAAGACAGTGCGACCGTTCATCGTGTGGAGATGGAGGCGGTGCCAGGGGTGATCCTGCACACCAATGATTTCCTGAGAGGGAACAATGGTGAGGTACGGACGATGAACCATGCCTTCACGGTGAAGGTGAAATATGCCTTTGCTCCACCGGCGGGTTCCAGGGAGGCGGCTGTCTATAAGGGTGTCTATCAAGGGGTCGGATTGGCTTATCACGACCTGAATCCGCAACTGGGGCATCCTCTGTCGCTCTTCCTTTTCCAGGGGGCTACCATCAAGACGCTGGCTAGGCGACTCTCCCTCGACTATGAATGGAACTTAGGGCTGGCCTACGGCTGGAAGGCCTACGACGTTGTGGGCCATCCCGACAATCGGGTCATCGGTTCGAAGATGACGGCTCATATCAGCCTGGACTTTTATCTTCGGTATATGCTCTCCAGGAACTGGGACCTGAACCTGGGCGCCTCGATCACCCATTTCAGCAATGGCAATACGGCCATCCCTAACGCAGGACTGAATATCGCAGGCGTCAAGGCCAGCGTGGCGTATTATTTCGGTGGAGGGAGAAATCATTCTGCGGCTGAGTCGGCGGAGGAAGAATCCTCCCTTAAGCCGCCATCCTCCCTGCACCAAAAATGGACCTGGGACCTGACGCTCTATGGCGCTTGGAAACGAAAGGGACTCGATACGGAGACGGGTTCATACGCTATTCCCGGAAAATATGGGGTGGTGGGAGTCAACCTGAACCCGCTTTATCACCTCAATCCCTGGCTGAACGTGGGACCCTCGCTCGACCTGTCCTACGACAGCAGTGCTAACCTAGAGTTTGATATCCCTGCAGGCAGCAAACAGAAGGAGCCCACAAACGAGGATGTCCGCATGGCTCCATGGTATCGGCGGGTGGCATTGGGGGTGTCGGGGCGCGTGGAGTTGGCCATGCCGTATTTCACTATCAACTTTGGTGTAGGCCATAACCTCGTCAATGCCCAGACGGAAGACCTGAAAGGCTTCTACGAGATCCTGGCATTGAAGGTCCATGTCCTGAGGAAGGCCTATGTCCACATTGGATACAGTCTCTACGACTTTTACTATCCCAACAACCTGATGCTTGGCGTGGGCATACATCTATAATAATATGTAATTCGACCGTAAAGGACGGTTTTTTTGAATATAATGACCTCATGATACCTAAGATTATGTTAAAAGAAAAAAAAACTTTGGATTTATTCTAAAGAAGTAGAAAACATGTGTAGCGTTTGCAAAGGCGCTTATCATGGACCTGCACCAATCCCCGAGGAGGGCAAATGGGTAGCAGTGAAAGAAATCAAGGAGATCTCTGGTTACACCCACGGTATCGGCTGGTGCGCACCTCAGCAGGGCGCCTGCAAACTGAGCCTGAACGTGAAGGACGGTATCATCCAGGAGGCTCTCGTCGAGACTATCGGTTGCACAGGTATGACGCACTCAGCCGCTATGGCTTCTGAGATCCTGCCTGGCAAGACCATCCTCGAGGCCCTGAACACCGACCTTGTCTGCGATGCCATCAACACCGCTATGCGTGAACTCTTCCTGCAGATTGTCTATGGTCGTACGCAGAGTGCTTTCTCTGAGGGCGGTCTGGCTATCGGCGCTGGTCTGGAGGATCTGGGTAAGGGTCTTCGTTCGCAGACTGGTACACTCTATGGCACAGTGGCCAAGGGTACCCGTTATCTGGAACTCACTGAGGGTTACATCACCAAGCAGTATCTCGACGAGAACAATGAGGTGTGCGGTTACGAGTATGTACACCTCGGCAAGGCTATGGAGGCCATCAAGAACGGCATGGACGCCAATGAGGCTATCAAGAAGAACACCGGTTCCTATGGTCGTACGACTCAGGAGCAGGGTGCTGTAAAGGCTATTGACCCACGTAAAGAATAAAGGAGGATACGACTATGATAAGAAAAGTACAGTTTGAGAGTCAGGAGCGCCGTATCAACCAGGTTCTTGCTGCTCTGAAAGAGAATGGCATCAACAGTATTGAAGAGGCCAATGAGATTTGTGAAAAGGCAGGCGTTGATCCTTACCAGATGTGTGAGGACACCCAGCGTATCTGCTTTGAGAATGCTAAGTGGGCATATGTTTGCGGTGCTGCCATCGCCATCAAGAAGGGTGTGAAGACGGCTGCCGACGCTGCTGAGGCTATCGGTATCGGTCTGCAGAGTTTCTGCATTCCCGGATCGGTGGCTGATGACCGTAAGGTGGGCGTAGGTCATGGTAATCTTGCCGCCCGTCTGCTCCGTGAGGAGACCGAGTGCTTCGCCTTCCTGGCTGGTCACGAGAGTTTCGCTGCTGCCGAGGGTGCCATCAAGATTGCCGAGATGGCTAACAAGGTGCGCCAGAAGCCCCTTCGCGTCATCCTGAACGGTCTTGGCAAGGACGCTGCCCAGATTATCAGCCGTATCAACGGTTTCACCTATGTACAGACCAAGTTTGACTACTTTACTGGCGACCTCGCTGTGGTGAAGGAGGTTCCTTACGGCAACAACCCCAGCCGTCTGAAGGTGAAGTGCTATGGTGCCGACGACGTCCGTGAGGGTGTGGCTATCCTGTGGAAGGAGAACGTCGATGTCTCCATCACTGGTAACTCTACCAACCCCACCCGTTTCCAGCACCCCGTAGCTGGTACTTACAAGAAGGAGCGCGTGCTCGCTGGCAAGCCTTACTTCTCAGTAGCTTCTGGTGGTGGTACGGGCCGTACCCTGCACCCCGATAACATGGCTGCCGGTCCTGCCTCTTACGGTATGACTGATACCCTGGGCCGTATGCACTCTGACGCTCAGTTCGCAGGTTCTTCTTCTGTGCCTGCTCACGTAGAGATGATGGGCTTCCTCGGTATGGGTAACAACCCGATGGTGGGTGCTACCGTTTCTGTGGCTGTGGCCATTGACCTCGCCCTGAACAAGAAGTAAGTCGTATTCAATACGCTCAATGACGATTGCGCCGGACTGTGCTGAATTCATTTTAGCCCTTCGGTGCAATCATGTTTTAAAGCAGTTCGTATCTTTGCAAGGTCATATGTCTGTCTCGTTATATTGTCGCTGGCTGCATTGTCTGCTGTCTCTGGTCTTCCTGTTGCCCATGCCTATGGCAGCAGATACGGAAGACCGGCAGGATGGGCTGGCAGCCGAGATAGAGCGGCAGACGGCGGCGATGTACCGCTATTATAGTTCTGACAGTGTGGAGCAGTTCATGGCTGTCACCGACAGTCTGAAGGCGCTCACCCAGAGGAGCGGCGACGAGCGGTTGTTCTATAAGGCATGGAGCAATCAGACCCTTTATATCTTCAGGAAGGTCAGTCGCAGTCAGGGGCTCGACATGGCTAGGCAGGTCAGGGCGTATGCCCAGGAGCATAATAGCAAGTACGGACTGTATTCGTCGACCAGTGCCAGTGCCGTGATGAACGGTATCATGGGTCTCAGCGACCAGAGCGCCAAGGCCCATCGCGAGTGTATCGACTATCTGCATCGCTATTTCCCTGGCGAGAGTGCCGCCCTGCACTATGTGACCCTGGCCAGGATCTATCACAACAGGGGGGACTATGCCACCCAGATAGAACTCTCCGAGAAGGCTCTGAATGAGCCGGACGTCCAGCCAGTCCACGCATTGACAGCCTATAGTTATCTTTGTATCGCCCGCGCCAAAATGATCTGTAAGCCGGCTGACCTTAAAAACTTTAACCGTACTTATGCCGAATACAGAGCCTTTGCCGACAAACATACCGACATCTCCGTCGGCCTTAGGGAGATTGTGGAATTTCATCATGCTGAGGCTAATGGAAAGATGGACGAGGCGCTGACATGGGCTCATAAGATTCCGATGCTTGTGAATAGATACCTGTACCTGTCGGAGGCCTATGAGAAGCGTGGCCAATATGAACAAGCCTATAGAAATCTACAGAAATACCGACAAGTGAACGACTCTGCCAATACGGCGGAGGTGATGAAACAGACATCGGAGTTCGGCGTACAACTCGATGTCATCAGGGCCGAGAACGAGGCCAAGGACCTTCGGTTGGCCAATCAGGAGATGACGCTGGCTCATGAGGCCCGTCTGCATCGCATCGAGATGCTAATGTTCGGCGTGGTGGCCTTGCTCGTCATCGCTTTCTTGTCAATCTATCTTTATCGTCGTCGGCAGCAGATGCTCCAACTTAAAGATGCCTACGACCGTCTAGAGGAGACAACGTCGGCCAAAGAACGATATGAAAGTGAGTTGCGTATTGCCCGCGACATACAAATGGGCATGGTGCCTAATCGCTTCCCGGCCTTCCCTGAGCGGCCGGATATTGATCTCTATGCGACGATGGAGACAGCCAAGGCCGTAGGCGGTGACTTCTACGACTATTTCCTGCGTGAAAACCGTCTCTGCTTCTGTGTTGGAGACGTCTCAGGCAAAGGTGTGCCAGCCTCCATGACGATGGCTGTTGCTGTCAGCCTCTTCAGGACGATCGCTAAAAGCGGAGCAACGCCGGCACAGATTGTCACCCGGCTGAATGAGACCCTCTCTGAGGACAACGAAAACGGTAACTTTATTACGCTGTTCGTCGGTGAGATAGACCTGTCGTCGGGACGCTTGGATTTCTGTAATGCCGGGCATAATCCGCCTGTGGTCATCGAAGACCGTCGCGCTACGTTCATGGAGTTGGAGTCAAACGCCCCCGTAGGACTCTGGCCGGAGATGACGTTCGTGGAGGAGTATGTGCCTGACGTCAGAGGAAAGCAGTTGCTGATCTATACTGACGGTGTGACCGAGGCCGAGAATGCGCGCCAGGAGCAGTTTAGCGAGGAGCGTCTGCTGTCGGTGCTGACGGAGAATAATCATGGCGATGCCTGTTCTACCCTGCAGGGTGTTCAGCAGGCAATTCGTCGTCACGTCGATGGTGCAGAGCCCAGCGACGATATGACTATGTTGTGTGTTTCCATTTCAAACCCTACAATCACGATGAGAAAAGAACTGACTATTAAGAATCGAGTGGCCGAACTAGAGCGCGTCAGAGATTTTGTTGACGAAATCGGGCACTCGCTGAACCTTGCCGAAGAACTGCTGATGAACCTGCAGTTGGTGATGGAGGAGATGGTGAGTAATGTCATTTTCTATGCCCACCCGGAGGGCTCGGATGCAGACATCAGCCTGAGTGCCGAGAGCGACAGTCGCGAACTCACCTTCGTGCTGTCAGACCATGGCCCGGAGTTCGATCCAACTTTAAGGGATGATCCTGATATCAGCCTGCCTCCCGATCAGCGTGAGATTGGCGGAATGGGTATCTTCATCGTGAAGAACTTGATGAACGAGGTGACCTATCAGCGACTGGAGGGGCGCAATCTGCTTACAATGAAGAAAATAATCAATAAAGGCTGATATGACAAAGATATTAGAGCATGATGGCAAGACCATCATCCAGACAGAAAAGCGTATCGACACCATCAATGCCCCGCAGTTTGAACGTGACATCAGCGAGGTGCTTGCGCAGAGGGGTGTCAACGTGGAGTTAGACTGTGCAGAACTGACCTATATGTCGAGTAGCGGACTACGTATCATTCAGAAGTTGATGCGGGCTATTGTGGCCAACAACGGCACGTTTAAGATGACCAATGTGATCCCCGAGGTCTATAAGGTCCTTGCGATGACTGGCTTCACCAAGTTTATCAAAGTGGAGCAGCAGACATCGTGAGCCTGCGCTCGCAGGGAACCCAGAACCAGAAGGTGGAACCCTTGCCAGCACCTTCGCTGATGACGCCGATTTCGCCGCCTATACGTTCCACGATAGACTTGCTGATGGCCAGGCCCATGCCTGTGCCCTGCACAAACTCGTCGAGTTTGACGAAGCGGTCGAATACAACCCTCTGATTCTCCAGTGAAATACCGGAACCAGTGTCTTCACAGTAGCAGTAAAGTCCGTGGCGCTCATACCGGTATCCTACTTTAATATGTCCTTTGCTGGTGAACTTCACGGCATTGGTGACAAAATTGGTAAGCACTTGTTGCATGCGTCCTGCATCAAGCGTGGTATACATGTGCTCGTAAGGATTGTCTTCTATGAACTCTACGTCGCTGTTCTGGATGCGTTGTGCCAGCGTCATGCAGATATCATAGAACTCCTTGGCGAAATCGATGTCCTTAGGATTGATGGTGATGGTGCCGTCGGTGATGCTGGAGGCGTCGATGATGTCGTCGATAAGCCGTTGAAGCATGTCGCTGGAGTTACGGATGATGTGAACGTACTTGCTGCGTTCGGGAGCGTCAGCCATGGCTTCAAGGATGCTGGTGAAACCTACGATGGCATTCAGAGGTGTGCGTAACTCATGGGTCATCGAGGCCATAAAGGCACTCTTCATTTTGACGCTCTCCTCTGCCAGTCTGGTCTTCTCGACGAGTTGTTGCCTGGTATTCGAGATGGCGGTGATGTCGGACATAATGCCGTCGTGACCTATGATCTCGTCATTCTGGTTGAATATGGGATTGAAGGTGATGCTGAACACTTGGTCTGGTTCTCCTTTGACAGGATTGGGCAGATGGATGACCCTCATGCGAGGCGTTCTTGTAGTTGTGTCGTAGAGGATGTCCATTGTAGACTTGCGGTCTTCTTCGGAAAGGGTGCGCTGGAAGCGCGAGAAACTGTAGGTGTGCTCTGGTTTGTCGGGGGTGCGGAAGAAAGTGATCTGCTCTTGCTCGACGTCGCTGTGCATGAGGTAGCGCTCGCTGTTGGCAAGCAGGTACTCAAGTCGCTCGTGCTGTCGTCTGATGTCGTTACGGGTCTCCACAAGTTTCTTGCGCAGGCGGTGTACTTCGTTGTCGTTCAACCTGTCATCGGAGACATCGAAGGCTGTACAGAGGTAGTTGGCTATTTCGCCTTCGGCATTGAAGAGTGGCTGTATGTTCGCCTCTATATATTTGTCGATGCCGTATTCTGGATATTCCATGTGCTGGCAGAAAAACACGTCGTCGCGCGATTCCTTGGAATAGGCTCCTCTGAAGAGCGGAGTGTCAAACATGCTGACATTCTCCCAGAAGCGCTGTGAGTCGTTGTTGTTGGTCATGCCACAGAGTTCCTTCATGGCATCGTTCAGGGCGATGAGATAGCCGTTCTTGTCATAGAAAGCCATGGCTACGAAGGGGATGTTTGACAGTACCTCATACTTATGGACCAAGTCCCGTGCCGCCTGGTCTTCCTCCATCTCATGTGTCACGTCGTGGATGGCATTGACGATATAGGCTGGCTGCCCGTCACTATTCAGTTCACAGATGGCGTGGCCGTTGAAGTTGAGCCAGTTGGGATTGTCCTCCGTGCCTGCGTTCCATCGCTTGTTCAGTTCAAAGGATCGCTCTCGCCCTTCGAGCAGGGCGCGTGTCTTCTGGATAAACTCCTGTCGCTGGTCGGGATGTATGCGGCCGGTGAACTCTTTGAGGGTCATTCCGCTGTCTGGCAGCACGTGTCCATATCGGTTGTCAAAGCGGTCATGGGCGATATCATACTCCATGATGATGAAGTTGCCCATATGGAGGGCCTGCATCATCATCTCGTTCAGGTCGCTGGAGGCGCGCATGGCATTGACGACGTGGCGGCGTGCCAGCCGGCTGAAGAAGTAGAGGATGCCTGCCACAATCAGGATGGCTATGGTGATGTATATCCACGAGTAGTCTATCTCTTCCTCAATGCGCTCGGGGTGCAGCCAGCGGTCTTGTATGATGGCGATATCGCCACGTTGCTTCAGACGTGAGTACTGGTCGTCAATCTGTTCGATCAGTTGCCTGTCGCGACCTACGACATGCACCTCTGAGATGGGGATGCCGACATCGTTGAGGGTGATACCGTCCAGGTTGAGTTCCTTGATCTTCCACTTGAGTGGCTCCTCGCCCCATACATAGTATTTATAGTCGCCATTGAGCACGCCCATCAGTGCCACCTTGGGTGTCTGGAATTCCATGAAACTGGTGTTCACCGAGTCGCCGTCCATGAAATAGGATGCCGAGTAGTCGCTTGGCTTGAACACTGCTCCCTCACGCTCCAACTGCTTCAGCGAAATCGTCTGTGTGGAGTCTGATTTAGTAGCCACGCGCACTCGATTATAATTAATGATGTTGTCTGAAACGATATAAGGCTCTCTGCGGTAACGCTTGGCGTTGGCAATGACAATATCGGCATCGCCACGCTCGAAGGTTCTCAGGGCGATGCTCCATTCCTTCATCACGAACTTGATGGGGATGCCCAACTCCTTGGCAACAGCCTTCATGACGTCGATGTTGGAGCCTGCTGGCTCGCCCTTGTCGTTCAGGAACTCGTATGGCGGCTTGTCCCAGTCGCAAACCATCACCACAGGGCGCTGCTCGTTGTATTTGCTGCTGAGCGACTGTGCGGCTGCGTATATGAATGGCACACAGAGACACCAGGAAACAACTATCAATCTTTTCATAGGGCTAAATCAGTTTCTTACGTTTGATCAGGGAGGCATGGCAGGGCAGCATGATGTAGACAGTGGTACCGGAGCCGAGTTCTGAACTGGCCTCGATGGTACCGCCCATCTGGGTGACCAGTTCCTTGGTGATGGCCAGGCCCAGTCCCTTGGCATCGGGAGAGGCAGCCATACCTTCTTTGTCGTTGATGCGTTTCAGGATATGAGCGGGCATGCCTTCGCCCGTGTCGTCGATGGATACGATGAGTCGGCGGCCGATGTAGTCGTAGCGGGCTCTGACCACACCACTCGTGGTGAACTTTGCTGCATTGGCTGCGACCTGGCCGATGGCATGGCCGAGGTTCTCGGCATCTATATCTACGACGAGTTGCTCGTAGGGACTCTCCACGATGTAGCGTGTGTCGGCATTCTGGTATCTCGCCCAGCCTTCGTTGCATTGCGACTCGAATAGTTCGGCAAAGTTTAGGGGTCGTTTCACGATCTCTACCATCCTGGCCTGAAGGCGTGACAAGTAGAGGATGTTGTCAATCAGGTGGAGCAGGTAATCAGAATTCTTGAGAATGCTGCTGGTGAGTTCTGGCTCGTTGGGAGTGGCAGCATCGGGGTTGAACTGTTCTACATAACTGACGACGGTGCTCATGGGTGTCCGAATCTCCTGCACCATGTTCTTCATGAAGCGGTTCTTCGTGTTCTCCACTTCCTGTACCTTGGCGGTCTGGATGTCTAGTTGACGGCTCACGTCGCGCAGTTCACTACGGTCGCGTAGCAGCCCGAGGTATTCCACTACGTTGCCGTTCTGGTCGTGGATGGGCATGAGGCAGAACTCGATGGCGAGTTGCTCAGGGCGTGGGGAGGTCAGGGCGCGCAGGGGTCGGAGGGTGGTGAGGATGGCAGCCTTCACGCCTTTATCCTCGTGGGCATCCATGAGGTTGAGCATACGCATGGCGAGGTTCTTTGACGTGTCGTCGACGAGTGTCATGCAACGTGTCTGTGTCATCGTGTGCTGTACTTCGCCTACGCTGCGGTGAATAGTCAGCGTATGGGTGTCTGGGGAGTAGGTGGCAAGGCGCACATCGCTCTCGTGGAGTACTTTGTCGATGTGGGCGTTATATTGTTGCAGCACGGCCTGAACGGCATCCAACTGGTGCTGTTCAGTGGAGTGCTGCTCGATGCCGAATACCGAGTCTGTGATGTCGCGCATAACGGCGAAGATGCCGAAGAGGGCGCCCGTATCGTCATGGACAGTCATCAGGCGGTATTCTATACAGAGATTGTCCGTGCGGTGGATGCTCTTTATGCAGGGATGAGATGAACTGGTAGGATCGGTCGGGTCGGTATGTGGAGCAGAGTTGGTGTGGAGTTGGGAGGCATAGTAGCCGTCGGTCTCCTCGAGGGAGAGTGAGCCGATGTCGATGAGGTCGCTCAGGTGTGGGCGTTCAGCGATGATCTCGTCTTCTTCGCACTGGAAGATCTCGCAGGCCTTGGGGTTGATGTTCACCAACCTGCCATCTTTGTCGAAGAGCATGATGCCGATGACAGGGGTATAGAAGATAGACCAGTATCTGAGTGTGCGCTCTTCGTCGAGCCGCTGCTGGTCGCGGTCGTGGGTCACGTCTTTCTTGGTGCCTATGATCTGTGTGGCATGACCATTCTTATCGCGGCTGAGCACGGAGAGCACGATGATATAGTCTCGCCATTCCTGATCGAGTTCTGTATCCTTGGCCTTCAGGTTGATGGTGATCTCCTGCTCATGTCCGTTGCCTTCTGGCTTACTGGCGGCAAGTTCGTCGAGAGCGTTCTTCAGCAGGAGGAAGTCTTCGGGGCGGTAGCGCTGGGCAAAGTCGGAGGTGGAGTAGATGTAGGCTATCTGGCCGTTCTCGTTGCGCCATGCGAACTGATTGGCCTGTATGTCGTAGGTCCACATGTGAACCTGGCTTGTCTGGAGTACGAGCGAGAGGCGGCGATTGCGCTTGCTGTTCAGACGGGCGAGGCGGTAACTCTGCACACGGTAACTGATGAGATAGACCAGCGCGATGAGAAGCAGCAGTCCGGCAGCGATGAGGGCGTACACGATCCAGGGGGACATGCCCGGATGCTGTCGATCGGGGTAGAACCACTTGTCTTGCAAGGGCTTGATCTTCTCGGTGATATTGAGGTCGGCCAGTTCATCGTCGAGCAGGTCGAGCAGGTGCTGGTCGTTCGACATGAATTTGTATTCGCCGTGGGGCATGTTGACTGGTGTCAACTCGAGGTTGTCGATGAGGTAGCGGCGCATGAGCCATTTCAGTGTGAGGGTGTTGTAGACGATCTGCCCTTCCTCTCTGGCGCTGACTAACTGGATTACCTCGCGGATGTCCTTCACGGGGCGGGCGTTGGCCTGCCAACCGTAGTCGATCATCAGGTGGTGACAGAGGGAACTGTCGCTGACGATGACTGAGACGCCCGGCTTTCCTAAGTCGCGGAAGGCCTTGATCTCGATAGGTTTCGACTTGGGGGTGACGACACTCTGGGTGAACAGCGTCACAGCATGCTTGCTGTAGGAACCGTACTCATCGTGGAAGCCTACGGCCAGTCCGAGCATCAGGTCTGAGCGGCCGCTCTTCAGATCGTGGAAGGCTTCTTCGGCAGGTCTGAGCCGGATGACGTAGGGAATGTCGAGTTCGTCCATCATCAGGCGTATCAGGTCGATGTTATAGCCTTCGGGCTCGCCGTTATCGTTGAGATAGGCGTAGGGCCACAGATCCCATACGTCCTCATACACCAGCGGGTGGGCTTCGGTATATTCGCGGTGCTGGGGTGTCTGGAGGGTCGTGCTGTCAGCCTGTGCCGCCAGGCTGAGGGATGAAAGAGTGAGGATGGAGAGGGTGAAGATCCACTTCAACGGATTTGATATCGTCATGCTGCTATCTCGACTGCTCATGATCTGATTTTTGCCTTAGATAATGTTTCGGCTGCAAATATACTCATTTTTTCGCAATAATACTTGCGTCATTGTCATTTTTTTGCTACTTTTGCAACGGATTTATATAATGAACGCGCAAATGAAGAAGTTTTCCATACGTGAGGCGTGTGCCAAGAAGGCTGTGCGGTGGGGATTGCTCGCCGTCATCCTGTTGTCGATCATCGCTGCAGGCATTGTCTGGCACAGGGCAGACGCACGGCGGCAGGCCATGGCCATAGCAGGACAGCAGGTCGACACGATGGCACTGCGCATCACCAACTGTCTAGGTATCATCGAACAGGCCACCCACGATATGGAGCCTGTCATCACGGCCAACTTGCAGCCCGACTCGCTGCTGGTCTATACGCGACGGGTGGTAGAGCGGCATCCTGACATCAAAGGATGCTCCATCACGATGGAACCAGACTTTTTCAAGACGCTGGGCCACAATTTCTCGGCCTACTCCGTGCGTGAGGGCGACTCGATTGCTACGGTGATAGAAGGCGACTACGACTATTACAGCAAGGAGTGGTATTACTATCCTCGGGAGAAAGGTAAGCCGGTGTGGGTTGATCCTTACGACGACTTCAATGCGGGGACCCTCTCGAGCACGGAGTTGATTGCCTCGTATTCCGTGCCCCTTTACGACACGGCCCGCAAACTCGTTGGTGTCATTGCCACCGATATCGCCCTGCCAACACTGGCGAAGGTCGTGGCTGGTTCCACGCCTTTCCCCGGTGCCTACTGGATGGTGACAGGCAAGAAGGGCAACTATCTGGTTTATCCTGACAAGGAACGACTCGTCTATCATACGATCTTCGACGGCGTGAATCCACGCTTTCAACCAGACATTATCAAGTTGGGTCGTGATATGATCGACGGTCATTATGGGTATTCGTCTGTCGATTTCGATGGAGAGAAGTGCCTGGTGTTCTATCGTCCGCTGAAGCAGGCCGGATGGAGCATCGCCCTGATCTGCCCAGAGCGCCACATGTGAAGAAAAAACTCTCGGGGTGGCACATACATTCATTCCGATGCCTTCCATCACTCGTTCTGATGCCTTCCATACCACTATGGGAGGCATTCCTTATTGTCGTGGAAGGCATCTCCATCACTCGTGGAAGGCATCATAACGGCCCGTGGAAGGCATCCCTATAAACGGACCCCTCGTTTTGCTATGCCGAGATGGCAAAACGGCTGCTCAGATCTCGAAGTCGAGGCAGGAGCGCTGGACGGTGTAGGGGCGCACCTTGCCATTGGCGACGGCGACGTGTTCGGGATGGACGGCGTAGCCCTTCAGGGCCTCTTCGCTCTCGAGGGTGCTGTCGAGCATCACGTCGGCATTGGATGATGCCAGACGTCCGTCGATATGGACTTTCACGTCGAGGAGCCCAGGCACTTTGCCCACGAGTCCTTCCAAACCTTCCTTGATACCTGCCTTGACGGCCTGCTTCTCCGCTTTGGAGAGTTCTGGATTCAGAGTCCAGAGAATGATGTGCTTAACCATAACTGAATTGTTTTTAACTATATATTATATAATATGTGATGATTGTATGATGTGGTCAAAGTCGCTGGGCAGTTCGAAATGCATCTTCCTGCCTGTTATAGGATGGACGAAACTGATGGCCTGGGCCTGAAGATACAGGCGGTCGGCCTTTGTGCCGTATAGTTCATCACCCAAGATGGGGCAGCCAAGGCCTGACTCATGGGCACAGTGTATACGGAGTTGGTGGGTGCGGCCCGTATGGGGCCAAAGGGCTAATAAAGTGAAGAGTGAAGATTGAAGAGTGAAGCGCTCGACCTTTGGTCGCTTGCTATCGAAGGGACGCAAGAATTGGCTGCCGCCTTCGAAGGTACGAAGGATGCGGTACTCTGTGATGGCCCGCTTGCCGTGTTCAAGGTCGACCACCTGGCGCGGACGGTTCATGGGGTCGCTGAGCAGGGGCAGGTCGATGATGCCGTGCTCCTGCTGGGGGATGCCCTCCACAATAGCGAGGTATTTCTTCTTTACGGTGTGCTCAGTGAATTGCTTCTGTAGTGACTGATAGGCCTCGCTGGTCTTCGCAATGAGGATGATGCCTGATGTCCACATGTCGAGGCGGTGGACGGGCTGGGAGCCGGGCCACCGCTGATGTGCCCAGATGGCGACGGAGTAGTCTTCCGTGCGGCCAGGGACACTCAGCATACCTGAGGGCTTGTTGAGTACTGCCATCGTCTCGTCTTCCCATACCACTTGTGCACTCATGTGCGGAAAGCCCGCTTCGTCAGGGCTGGGGTCAACATCGAGCCCCTGCAGCATCCAAGTGAGAATAGGCTTGCATTTCCCTCGGCAGGCAGGGTAGAACTGCCCGTGGTGGCGGATGTCACTCTTTGGCGACGGGCCCCACCAGAACTCTGCCATGCAGAGGGGCTTCAGACCGTGCTTGTAGGCGTATTGCAAAAGTTTGGGAGCGCAGCAGTCGCCCGTGCCGCCAGGGGGGAGGGGAAATCTCCTGCGAATGCGGGGGGAGTAGTAGTCCTGCCACACGTCGACAAGGTCTTTGGTCTCGCCTCTGGCATTGAGGAACTGGTACTGGTGGAAGAGCCAGAGTTGGAGGTCCTGGGACATTTGTCTGGAAGCCGGGGGTACGGGGGTACGGAGGTTCGGCGGCGCGAGATTACCATCTGCCTCAGGAGTACCCTCGTACCCCCGAACCTCCGTACCCTCGTACTCCCGAAGAAACTCCGATATTTCACGCTCGCGGATCTTGAAATAGCCATTAGGATCTTGGGCATCGAAGACGGGCGGAACGAAATATGGCCAGTCGTTGCGCCCTTCGAGCAGACCGGAGTAGGCTGCCAGAAAAGAAAGGGGGAAGTCTTTGCTGTTGTTCAGACCACCCCGCCCTTCTGGCACCCCTCCTGACTCAGGAGGGGAAACCACCAGCACACCGAACATCTTACCTTCTGTAGGATGGATGCGTTCGATTTCCCGCTTCACTTCTTCGGCAGCGAGGATGCATAGTGGATGAGGCTCATAACAGAACGGATAGGTGAACCGCTCCGGCTTGGGAATATCAGATGATAGTTGATGTAACCTCATGGGCAATCTTTTACCTCTTATCTCTCACCTCTTGCCTCTAATATATCCAGGCATTTCTCCACGGGGATGCCCTTGTTCCTGTCAGGGGTGTCCTTATAACGGTCTATCATGCGGAACACGGTGTCCATGGCCGTGCGGGTGCTGGTCTTGAGAGATTGTCCGTTGAGTAGGTGGCCGATAAGTACGGCAGAAAAGATGTCGCCAGTGCCGTGGAAGAGGCCGGGAATCTCGTGATACTCCAGATGGAAGTAACTGCCGTCGTAGTGGTTGTAGCCTGCTACGGCATTCTGCCCGTCAATCTTGCAACTCGTGATCAGTGCAGACTTGCAGCCGATAGTCCTCAGTTTGTCGAGCAGTCCCTTCGTCTCCTCCCAGGTTATACCCTCCATGTGGATGGGACTGTCGGTGAGATAGCATGCCTCTGTATAGTTGGGGAAGGTGAGATGGGCTACGCTGACCATCTCACGCATCAGTTCCACCTGCCGTCTGGTCATGCCGTTGTACAGCCGTCCGCCATCGCCGAGGATGGGATCCACAAATACGGTCGTTCCCAGCGCGCCCTGCTCCTTGCAGTAACCTGCCACCAGCCGCGCCTGTTCGTCGCTGAACATCAGGCCAGTACAGACAGCGTCGAACGAGAAGCCGAGTTCTTTCCATACAGGGAGTGTGCCACGAATGTAGTCCGTCGTATCCTGGATATTGAACTTACCGTAGTCGAGTGTGTTCGACACCAGTGCCGTCGGCAGGCTGTAGGTGGGAATGCCCAGATAGGACAAGATGGGTAACATGGCTACCATACCTACTTTGCTGTAGCCCACTACATCGTTGATAAGCAAGATCTGTTTCATGAGCCTTCTGTCATTGGTTTTCTGTGAGTGGATCCTCGTTCTCATGGAGTTTCCGTACGAGGTTGACCTTGGTGACGATGTTGTAGTAGCCGTTGACAAAGAGTCCTACCTTCCGGAGGTTAGCGATGTCGTTGGCGGTGAGGGCAATCCTGTAGTGGGTGGCATCCCTGCCCACAGCCGCACAGCCCCACTTGTTCAGTTCGTTATAGTTGCCCTCCAGGGTCATGTCGGTGCCGCTGTAGATGGTCTTGAACAGCCAGTAGGTACGATCGATGTCGTTCCTGTCGGTGGTGAATATGAATTCTATCTTGTCGCCTTCCACGGCATTCATGAAGTGTTCCGGCTGAACGACGAAGCCGTTCTCCCAGTTACCGAAATGGCATTCTCCCTCCCAGATAGGACGGGTGTCCCAGTTGTTGGCAACAGGAGTCAGGCGGACATTCTTGATGGTTATGGTAGTAGGCTCGGTAGTCTGGAAGATCACCTCACTGACATTCCTGACATCCAGACCGTCAAAGAAACAAGTCAGAGAGGTGATGCCCGTACGGCCCCATATCTTGATCTTTTCAGAAATGAGTACCTGTGTCTCCACCTTCGTGGGCTCGGCGAACTCAAAGGTGATCGACTCGTAAGGCGTCCAGTCTACGGGCAGATTGCGCTCTTTGATGATGCCCACCAGACCACCATACGCAGAGGCGTTGTAGGTGATGCTGCCATCATCATTGTGCGTGAAACTCTCATAAATATTATAGGTAGCCTTGAATTTGGAGGTGATATTGTACTTATCATCCTGGGCTTCCTGTCTGCATGCCGTCAGGAAAACTGCCGCCATCAACATCAGCATGATCTTCTTCATCGTTCTGTCATTTGTCGCTGCAAAGATAATTATTTTTTTAGACATATGAACAAAAGAAACAAAAAAATAATATGTACTTATGTTCTTATGTCTAAAAATATGTATAACTTTGCACCCAATTATGACGACATCAATCCAGGCACTTCAGCAACAGCGGCTGTTGCTCCAGATGGAATATGCAGCCGAGAAGGATACCTTCCGCAAGCAGACCGAAGAGATGGGTCTGCAGCGGAAAGTGAAACGGGGCGATGCCTGGTATCCGCTGAAAATGGGGAAGAGTTATTATAACTCGCTGAACCAACTCGTCGTTGAGGTGTTCCGTCAGGGGGATGACGATGAGATAGAGCATAATTTCGAGTACGGCAGGCCGGTGGCATTCTTTACTTGTCTGAGTGATCTGAGGAATCTGAATCATTCTTCAAAGATCAAATACTTCAATTTCACTGGCACCGTCAGTTATGTCGATGGCGACCGTATGGTGGTGTCTGTGCCTGACAACGGCCAACTCATTGATGTGCAAGGGGCTGAGAATGTAGGCATTCAGTTGTTCTTCGACGAGACAAGTTATAAGACGATGTTTGAGGCTCTCGACCGTGTGATACGGGCCAAAGGACGTCTGGGCTACCTCCGCGACTTGTTCTATTCTCATCAGCCTGCAGAGACATTCTCCTTCGCACCCATGCATTTCTCCTATCTGAATCGTACGCAGGAGGATGCTGTCAATAAAGTGTTGCAGGCGAAGGATGTAGCCATAGTCCATGGCCCTCCAGGTACGGGCAAGACGACCACTCTCGTTGAGGCTATCTATGAGACGCTGCGACGTGAGAACCAAGTGCTCGTCTGTGCACAGAGCAATATGGCTGTGGACTGGATCTCAGAGAAACTTGTTGACCGAGGTATCAACGTATTGCGTATTGGTAATCCGACTCGTGTCAACGACAAGATGCTTTCCTTTACTTATGAACGACGCTTTGAGGCCCATCCTGACTACGAATTGCTGTGGGCCATCCGAAAGGCCATCCGAGACCTCCGAGCCCACCGCAAACGGGGCGATGAGAAATACCACCAGAAACTTGAACGCCTGAAAGAGCGTGCCACAGAACTTGAGATACGCATCAATGCCCAACTCTTTGGCGAGGCCCGTGTCATTGCCAGCACCCTTGTAGGCAGCAACAGTCGGCTGCTTGAAGGGCAGAAGTTCGGTACATTGTTTATCGACGAGGCGGCGCAGGCGCTGGAGGCAGCCTGCTGGATTCCCATCCGCAGAGTGTCGAGAGTGATTCTTGCTGGTGACCACTGCCAGTTGCCGCCTACAGTGAAGAGTTACGCTGCCATGAAGGCTGGCTTGGGCAAGACGCTGATGGAGCGCATCGTCGATAACCATCCCGAGGCCGTCACCCTGTTGAAGATGCAATACCGTATGAATGAGGAGATTATGCGTTTCTCCAGCGATTGGTTCTATGGTAATCAGGTGGAGAGTGCTCCTGAAGTGAAGTATCGGAGCATCCTCGACCTCGATATCCCGATGACGTGGGTGGATACCAGTCAATTCGAGGAATGTGGAGGGAGGAGTGAGGAGGGAGAATACTCCGACGCAGACATTTCTCACTCCACACTCCTCCCTCCTCCCTCCTCGATCTTTAAGGAACAGTTCGTGGGGGAGAGTTTCGGGCGTATCAATAAGGCCGAGGCAGAACTCACCCTGCTCGTCCTCGAGCAGTATTTCCAGAAGATAGGCAAGCAGCGAATCCTTGACGAGCGGCTTGACGTGGGCGTCATTTCCCCCTATCGTGCTCAGGTGCAGTATCTGCGGCGCCTTTTTAAGAAAAAAGAGTTCTTCAAGCCCTATCGTAGTCTTATTAGTGTCAATACCGTCGACGGCTTTCAAGGACAGGAGCGCGACATCATCCTCATCTCCCTTGTACGTGCCAACGAAGAAGGGCAGATAGGCTTTCTCCGTGACCTTCGCCGAATGAATGTCGCCATTACCCGTGCCCGGATGAAACTGATTATTCTCGGCGATGCCTCCACAATGACCCGTCATCCTTTCTACAAGCGCCTCTACGACTATATAGAGGCTCTATGATTGCCATTTAACTCCTTTTAACGCCCTTTGCTACTTTTACTCCTCAAATCTTTGTACCTTTGCAGCGGTTAGTATTTGGGAACAATGGTTGAGATAAAACAAGTAACCACGAAGAAAGAACTCAGCGCTTTTGTGCAGTTCTATTACGACCTGTACCGCGACAACGATTGTGCCGTGCCTTTTCTCTACTTTGACGAGATGGACACGCTTAACCGTCAGAAGAATCCTTCATTTGACTATTGTGAGGCAGACTATTTCCTGGCCTATCAGGACGGCAAGGTGGTAGGGCGTATTGCTGCCATCATCAATCATCATGCCAACGAGCGTTGGAATACGCTTCAGGTACGCTTTGGGTGGTTCGACTTTATTGACGATCAGGAAGTGTCTGATGCCCTGTTGAAGGCTGTCGAAGGCTGGGGGCGTGAGCGTGGCATGACAGAGATGGTCGGCCCTATGGGATTTATTGATACCGATCGTGAAGGTATGCTCGTCGAAGGTTTCGAAAAACTCGCATCCATGTATATCAACTACAATCAGTCCTACTATCCAGAGCATATTCAGCGCTTTGGAGGGTTTGAGAAGTCGAATGACTGGGTAGAGGCGAGGGTGCGTGTCCCGGAGGTGGTGCCAGACAAGTTTGCTAAGGTGACGGAGATGGTGCGTCGTCGTTATAATCTGCGTGCTCATAAGTTCAGTCGTCATGAACTGATGAATGAAGGAAAGGCGCATGAGATATTCGATGTGCTCAATGCTACTTACAAGGATCTTTATGGCTTCTGCCAACTGTCAGACCGACAGATAGACAAACTCGTGAGAGACTACATCAAGATTGCTGACCTGAATCTTGTCACTGGCGTTGTCGATGGCAACGCGAATGATAAACTGGTGGGCTTCGGCATCACTTTCCCCTCGTTTTCGCGAGCCTTGCAGAAGACACACGACGGGCGGCTCTTCCCGTTCGGCTGGTGGCACTTGTTGAAGATTCTCAAATGGCACAAGACGGATGTGGTCGACCTTTTGCTCATCGGCGTGCTGCCAGAATACAGGGCCAAGGGTGCCAATGGGCTTATCTTCGATGATCTTATCCGCTGGTTCCAGCGCTATGGCTTCAAGTGGGCAGAGACGGGGCCGATGATGGAGACCAACGATGGTGTACTCTCGCAGTGGCAGTATCTCGACTCAAAGATTCATCGCCGCCACCGCTGTTTCAAGAAAAATTTGTAATATGATGGATAGTATGACTTGGGAGTTTGTGCTCCGTATTTTTATTGCAGCCCTCTTGGGAGGTGCTATTGGACTGGAACGAGAGTATAGGGCTAAGGAAGCAGGATTCCGGACGCATTTCCTGGTGGCTCTGGGTTCGGCCTTGTTTATGATTGTGTCTGCCTATGGCTTCGAAGGGGCTATGCATACGCCAGAACATCGTTGGGATGTGTCGCGTGTCGCTGCCCAGGTCGTTTCGGGTATTGGTTTTATCGGTGCAGGAACGATCATCTTTCAGAAGAACGAGAATGCGGTACGTGGTTTGACAACGGCTGCCGGATTATGGGTGACCGCAGCAATCGGACTTGCTTGCGGTGGCGGACTCTATATTCTTTCCGCTGCTTCCACGTTCCTTGTACTTGTCGGACTTGAGGCATTTAACTTTATCCTCCACAAGTTCGATAAGCATCGCGGAGTATAGGTGACAGGCTCAATTAGCAGTTTATATAATAAGCCCATGCGTTGTGCATGGGCTTTTAATTTTTATTATAAATCCTATGAAGGTTTAAACAATTAGTTTGCTAAAAGTATCTGATATTTTATGAAAAGTAACATTTTTAGTATTTGATACGTTTTGGAAAATTATAGGTTACAAAATATAAAGTGATTCAGTTAAATTTATAATAACTTTGCATCCAAGATGCGGACGAATGGCTGTGTGAACAGTAGTTCTGGCGCTATGAAGATAGAATGTAAAGTGTAATCAGCTAATCATTTTTATATAACAATTATCTTACTAATTAATTTAATTATGTGGAATTTTAAATCACTACAAAAGCCGTTAGTGTTTCTGTTCCTGCTCTGTTTGTTCCCACTGGGAGCGTTGGCTCAGGGCACCGTTACTGGAACAGTAAATGATGAAGCAGGTGAACCGATCATCGGTGCCAGTGTGCAAGTACAGGGTACCAAGACTGGCGCAATCACCGACTTTAATGGTAACTTCAGTGTTCAGGCAGGTTCTAATGCCACACTGGTTATCTCGTACATTGGCTACACCTCCGCCACTGTGAAGGTGAATGGTCGTAACAACATCACCGTCGTGCTGAATGAGGACGCACAGACCCTGAACGACGTGGTCGTGATCGGATATGGTGTCCAGAAGAAGAGCGATCTGTCTGGTGCTGTCGCATCCTTGAAGGGTGACGATATCAAGAACCTGTCGACAACCGATGCTGCCAAGGCTATGCAGGGTAAGGTATCTGGTGTGCAGATTATCAGCACCTCTGGTGATCCAACTGCTGGAGCCAGCATTCGTGTTCGTGGTTATTCTTCGAACTCTGGTAGCCTCGGCCCGCTGATTATCGTTGATGGTCTGAAGGTTGACGGTATCCAGTATCTGGATCCTTCACTGATTGAGTCTATGGAGGTACTGAAGGATGGTGCTTCTGCTGCTATCTATGGTGCTCAGGCTGGTAATGGTGTCGTGCTCATCACCACCAAAAACGGTAAGAAGGGTACTGCTCACGTAACCTATAGCCTTAAGGCTGCAAGCCAGAGCCTTGGCAAGAAGGCAGAGCTCTTCAATGGTAAGGATTGGGTTGAGTATCAGAAGTACATAGGTCAAATTCCTGAAGCTGAATTCGTTCAAAAAGGCTATTATGCTCAGGTAGATGACAATGGAAACGGCGTTCCTGGAACTGAAAGATTCGACACCAACTGGTATGACGAGGTGTTCGAGAACAGCTGGAGCCTTCAGCACAACATCACAGTTGAGGGTGGTAACGACAAGGGTCGCTTCCTCGTAGGTCTTGGTCTTGTTGACAACGACGGTATCGTCAAGGGTGGTAAGGACACCTACAAGCGTTTCACCGGTCAGGTCAATGCTGAGTACAAGTTCTTCGACTGGTTGAGTGTGCAGAGCAATACCTCTATTGAGAAATATAAGATGAAGTCTTTGGGCGCTGGTTATGGTTCATTCTTGAACGCTGTGGTGTCAGTCGACCCGGTGACTCCTGCCTACATTTATAGTGAGGATGATTTCGGAGACGGTGTGGCAGAAAAATGGGCCAATGGCGCTAACCCCGGCCATGTACCCCTGCCTGATGCATACACAGAGGAGAACCCTGTCTGGTACGGTACTTCTAAATATAATGTGGAGGCAACCGGTAACCCCTTGGCACGTCGCGACCTGACGGATTCTTACAGTGAGGGTGTCAATGTACGTGGAACTCTGGCAGCTAACCTGATGCCGTTCAGCTTCCTGACCATTACCTCTCGTCTCGGCTATCGTATTGCCCAGGGCAATGGCCACAGTTATGGTGAGCCTTTCTACCTGTCTTCAATGGCCAAGAGTGATAACTATTCTATCTCAGCCAATACCAATGCCAGCCTCTACTATCAGTGGGAGAACTTCGCCAACTTCAACAAGTCGTTCGGCAAGCACAATGTTGGCGCCATGGTAGGTATGTCGTTCACCAAGAACCATAATGACAATACTAGCGTATCTTCTTCGGATACCGAGATGATTCTCCGTGGTGACCACGCTCCTAACTTCCGCTATATCAGTAGTTTGAATGACAATGGTAAGGCACATCTGACCGTAGGTAATACGCCAAATGACGCTACAGAGATGGCTTACTTCGGACGTCTGTCCTACTCATTCGACGATCGCTACTACTTGCAGGCCAACTTCCGTGCTGACGCCTTCGACTCTTCGAAGCTGTCAAAGGAGAACCGCTGGGGTTACTTCCCCTCTGTATCTGCAGGTTGGACCATCAGCAATGAGAAGTTCTTTAAGAACGCCGTATCCACAAGCGCTGTTTCATTCTTGAAGCTCCGCGGATCTTGGGGTCGTAACGGTAACGTGAACGTCCTGAACGGTTACAAGTATAATGCTACCATCGGTCTTGGTGGTTACTACTATTTCACCGACCAGTTCTCTGCCAACGATGTAGCTTCTGAAGGTGGTAAGCCTAATGGCATTTCTAACCCGAACCTGACCTGGGAGACCTCTGAGCAGTGGGATGCCGGCCTCGATGCCCGCTTCCTCGACAACCGCCTGTCATTGACCATCGACTGGTACCGCAAGATGACCAAGGACCTTCTGATTGATATCCATCCTTATCCTGAGCTTGGTGTATCTACTCAGACTGTTAACTCTGGTGAGATCTTGAACACAGGTTTCGATATCGAGGCCGGCTGGCGTGACCACGTTGGTGACTTAAAGTACAGCATCAATGCTAACTTCTCGCCCTTGAAGAATGAGGTTAAGGCTGTGAACTCCATGCTTCCGCGCTATACGCAGGGTGGTGTCAGCGGTTTCAACAACAAACTGAAGTCTACCTTCGAGACTGGCTATACCATCTGGTACTTCCGTGGCTTCGAGTATGCAGGTGTGTACAACGAGAACCTTTTCAGTGGTGACGAATACGACGCAACTAAGAAGGGTCAAGCCCTGTATTATGACAAGGACGGTAAACTCACATTGGCTCCGGATGAAACAAATGACATGAAGGATCTGGGTTGTGGTATCCCCAAGTTCACATACGGTATTACCCTGAACCTTGAGTATAAGGGCTTCGATTTCACCGTATTCGGTACAGGCGCTTCTGGCAACAAGATCTACACTGTCATTACATCTGCCGACCGTCCCCGTGGTAATGGCCTTGATGTCTGGTGGAAGGATTCCTGGAGACAGAATGAGGATGGAGAATACACGATTCAGGGTAAGTATCCTGATATGAAGGCCGTGTCTTCGGACTGGACGTTCTACAGCTCGTCTGCTAACGTATTCAATGGCTCTTACTTCAAGTTCAAGCAGATTCAGCTGGGTTACACGGTTCCTCAGAACATCACAAAGAAGTTCTTGGTCAGCAACCTACGTTTCTCAGTTTCTCTCGACGATTACTTCACCATCACCAGCTATCCTGGTGCTGATCCTGAAACAGCTTCTGTCGATAATGGCGCTTCTCGTGGTTGGGATAACGGTAGTTATCCGACCTCTAAGAAGGTTGTCTTTGGTGTAAACGTTTCATTCTAATAAAGAAAAAAAAGAAAAATATGAAAAAGATTATATTTTCAATGCTTGCGCTTGTTGCTGGTGGCGCTGCATTAACCTCATGTGAGGATAAGCTAGACATCGCTCAGAAGGCCAGTCTGACCACTGAGACCTTCTATCAGTCGGATGCCGACGCAGAGAAAGCCTTGGCTGCTGCCTATGAGGGCCTTCAGATTAATACGCTTGGCCGTACAACGGTTGACAGTGATGCTCCTGGTATCTTTACGCCTGCCAAGGTGATGGCCAACCACCCGGGTGATGATGTGAACTATGGTGGCGCCTCCTATGGTGACCACGAGTTTGGCGGATCTATTGACGAGTTCCGTTATCTCCACACACCTACGGCTATTAAGTATATGTATAGTGGTTGCTATCTCTCCATCTATCCTGATAACGTCATTATCGAGAAATTCGGTGAAAAAGCAGATGCTACTCCGTTCATGAAGCAGGCTGTTGCTGAGGCTCGCGTGCTCCGTGCTTACAATTACTTCTTGCTTGCCTGCTACTGGGGAACACCTCCTTTCGTAGTTAAACTCCTGGGAGATGAGACTCCCGTGAGAAGTGATGACCCCGCTGCACCTGAGGGCGCTCCGAAGTCACAGCAAGAATATTTTTCATGGGTTGGTGATGAGTGTCTGAAGGCCGTTGACGACCTCAAAGAGCGTGAGTCAACTGCCGACAAGGAAGGTACTTATCGCGTGACCAAGGGCTTTGCTCTGGCTATGGCTGGTAAGGCTTATATGTTCGCCGGTGATTTCGCCAAGGCAAAGGATTGCCTGAAGAGAGTCATTGACTCTGGTAAGTATGCCCTCGTTTCTGGTGATGAGTGGGCAGATTTGTTCCATATCCCCGGTGACGGTTGTCCTGAGAAGGTATTCGAGGTGAACGTGAGATACAATCCTGCTTCTGACCAGTGGTCATCTGGTAGTGGTAACGGTTGGGGCCAGCACGGCACATGGATGGAGTCTCAGTGCTTCCAGATCCGTACTGGTTACTTCAAGAAGCCCCCATTGCCCGGATATACCGGTGGTACAGAAGGTTGGGGTTCTATCGGCCTTCCCGAGTGGTATGCTGATGCATTCGTTGCCAATGATGGCCGTGACTCTAAGCGTCTGAAGGCTACGATGGTTAATATTGAAGATTTGATTTATGGTACGACAGGTGATGAGCGTATCGATAACTATTATGCTGGTCTGGGTAAAAAGATTCCTACCACACGTGCAGGACTTGTAGCATGGGATAAGATAGGTATCTCGCAGGTTACTGGTCACTATGGCCAGTCATTCTGGATTCCTTTGAAGCATGTGATTCGTATTGATGACTTCCAGGAGAATGGTAATAAATATGGTGATAACTGGCGTCTTAACAACGTGATTGTGATGCGTTATGCAGAGGTGCTCCTTAACTATGCAGAGTGCTGTCTCCGTACAGGTGATGCCGGAACTGCCAAGACCTATATCAACATGATTCAGGAGCGTGCCGGCTCTAAGACCATCAGTTCAGACGTAAATCTGATTACTCTGAAGAAGGAGAAGTCATTCGAGCTCTGGTTCGAGGGCTGCCGCTATCAGGATGTGATGCGCTGGAGCAAGCTTGACAATGACAGCTATGATCAGGAGTGTATTGCACGCCTCAAGGTACAGGGTAAGCATATTCCTCACCTGATGGACAAGGTGTTCCGTAAGAACCCCAATGAACCTATAGAATATCAGGTCGATGGTGACAAGCCTGTTTGGCAGCATAGCAGTGACGGCTCAGATCCTGAGGATCGTTTCTACTTGCTCCATACCCATGAAGCAGAGGCCAAAGGCTTTACTGTCGGTTGGACAGAGAAACATCGCCTCTTCCCATATCCGCAGAATATTATGGATATGAACCCGAACCTCAAGCAGGACGGTTGGGATTGATTTAGAAATAGTGTAACCGACTAAAGGTAATACTTTAGATATACATTGTTTTGGTATTTCAAGAGTGTCGCATCGTGATGATGCGGCACTCTTTTATTCCATTATCTCTTTTTCGCGTACTAGCCTCTGACGCCTTCGTAGGCACCGTACTGGAAGTGGGCTTTAGTCAGACTAAACTCCCCGTTATGATAATGTAAAACTTAAGAAAGGGTAGGGTTCTTTCCGAAATTCTCGTGAGAATTTTGAGCTTTACCCTAACTAAAGTCTGACTTTACTATCTGCAAACGTAAGCGTATCCACTCTGACGCCTTGTGTGCTATTTCAAAAGTCAGTATCTTTGCACATTCACTTTAATTGATTTTAGCAAATATGGAATTACTGACAGCTGATGCCCGTTATGAAAAGACTTGGCATCAATTTCTTTCTGAGTTGGGACGGCATCAAACTCTTCGCCTTGCCGCCTATCTTCGTTACAAGCATGTCTATCATCGTGGTTTCGAGAAATGGTTGTACCGCAACGGATACAGTGTCCATGCTGCCAAGGATCGCCTTCTCAGCCTGAGGATGGAAGCCGTTGCAACAGAAAATCCGGAAGTGCCCAGTTTCCTTCCCGTGCTTCCCAATAATCAGCAGGAGACTGACACCCAGTCCGGTGGCATACTTACCGGCATCAGTCTGACGCTTCCTGACGGGACTGCAATTTCCATCCGTCGTGGCAGTGCCAAGGCCGTTGTCTCTTTTCTTAAACTTTATTCAGGGGAGGTCACGCCATGTTCGGATTAGAGGAAAGTCGCCACTATTATGTCTGCCAGCACTATGTGCGGATGAATATGGGCATCAACTGACTCTCCAAGTTTGTAAGCAATGAGCTGAAGCGTCCGCTTCTGAACGGTGATGTATTTATCTTCTTCGGCAAGCACCGCCAGATGGTGAAGCTATTGTGCTGGGACGGCGACGGTTTCCTTCTTTATCAGAAACGTCTGGAGAAAGGCACCTTCGAGCTACCCCGTTTCAGACCCGACCTGAAGGCCGCAGAGATGCCCTACAGGACGCTTTCTGCCATCATGCGGGGCGTGAGCCTCAAGAGTGTGAGATATCGCAGCAGGCTGAGAATTGAAATACTTCAATTTTACAATAGACTGATTATCAATAAAATAAATTATTATTGTCCGCTAAACCTTGATATTCTCGCGCACGTATTCGCATGATAAAAATTGGGCCGACTCTCGCACGAGAATCAGCCCTTTTGGCTATCTTTGCAGCTTCCACACTCAAACGATAACCAAATCATGGGCAAAAGTACACATTTTCTCGGACAGCCGATACTGGGTCAGCTGTTAAATTAACGTGAGTTCGATGAAAACATTTTGGTAAATAACTGTCTGATTATTAGGAAATTAGCGATATTTTTAGTAAATTTGTAGTCGCTACACAACAAGTTACACTAAAAAGTATCGCTAATGTTTACCGAGGACAAAGTTACTGAGATTTTCTGTATGGCAGATGATTTTTGTCGATTTTTTGATGCAATGATGGAAAAATATACTCTCAGAGCCCCCAATAAGAGGAAATATCATCGTGACGGTACGTTATCCAAGGCAGAGGTGATGGTTATCATCATTCTCTTCCATAATTCCGGTTATCGTTGCCTGAAGCATTTCTATCTGGAGTATGTCTCAAAGCACCTGCGTCACTTGTTTCCTGAACTTGTTTCCTACAACCGTTTTGTGGAACTGGAGAAAAATGTAGCCATTCCTCTTACCCTGTTCATTAAAAAGGTGTTGCTAGGCAAATGTACAGGTATCAGCTTCGTGGACAGCACGCCACTGAGGGTCTCCAAGAACCAGCGCATCCACATCCACAAGACCTTCAAGGGGATTGCTCAAAGGGGCAAATGCTCTATGGGATGGTTCTTTGGATTCAAGCTCCATCTTATCTGTAACGAGAAAGGAGAGTTGCTCAATTTCATGATTACACCTGGAGACATTGATGACCGCAAGCCGCTTGAGCATAAGGCGTTTATGGAATTCCTGTATGGGAAGCTTGTCGGAGACAAGGGCTATATAGGCAAAGAATTGTTCCAACGTCTGTTTGTTGACGGTATTCAGCTGATCACAAAACTAAAGAGCAACATGAAAGGCGCTCTGATGACCATGTCGGACAGACTATTGACAAGGAAGAGAGCCATTATAGAGACCGTTAATGACGAACTCAAAAATATCGCTCAGGTAGAGCATTCAAGACACAGGTCGTTTGATAACTTTATGGTAAATCTTTTGGGAGCACTTGCTGCATATTGCTTCTTCCCCAAGAAGCCATGCATAGCATGTGAGAGGGTTATTGACAGCCAATTAGCACTCTTCTGAATTCGTCGAACTCACGTTAAATTATCTGTGATTTTTGTGATTTCTTGCGTCCCTTTGGTAGCAAGCGTCTCCTTGCGTCGCCGAGCGCTGTGTGCCATTACTCCCCGCCACTTTACTCCGTAAACCCTGCCTGTTTACTCCGTTACCGATGCCTCCTGACCTTATAAAGGATAGGACTTTACCTATGTAACTCCCTATCCTTTACACCCATTCCAGGCATCCCTTACGCCCTTATCTGCCGTCGTTTAGTAACCTCTTCCCCTCCTGAGTTAGGAGGGGAGCCCGTCAGGGCGGGGTGGTCTGAAGAGGCGCTATAACTGCCGCGGATTGTTGCATTGGCCGTTCTTCAGACCACCCCTAACCCCTCCTAACTCAGGAGGGGAAGAAGTTACCTCCCTCCGCCACCAGAGTAATCTCACTCCACACTCCTCACTCCTCACTCCTCGAAAAAAATCCCTCCTCAAATCTCAAATCTCAAACCTCAAACCTCATACTCCCCCGGCGCGCCGAACTTCTCCACCATCGCCCTCACCTGTTCCGGGCTATAGTCCTTGTCGTGTGAGGAGAGTCCCATCCCCA
>ONPM01000031.1 GCA_900319715.1 uncultured Prevotella sp. | reverse complement strand
TGATAATAGTATTTATTACTGTTAATAATCCATAAAAGTAATCACCTGTAAACCTTAAACTGTAAACCATAAACAAAAAATGCTTATCTTTGTGGATTAGAAGTATTATTAACGTCTAAAACAAAAAGAATTAGTGATTATGGCAGACAATGCACAGTTGATCGCTCAGTGCGAGGCACGGGCAAAAGAATGGCTCTCTCCGGCCTTTGATGAGGAGACACGTAAGGAAGTTCAGGCAATGCTCGACGCAGAGGACAAAACCGCCCTCATCGACGCCTTCTATCAGAACCTTGAGTTTGGTACGGGTGGACTTCGTGGTATTATGGGTGCTGGTACCAACCGCATGAACAAGTACATCGTAGGTATGGCCACACAGGGCTTTGCCAACTATATCCTCAAGGCCTTCCCTGGTCGTAAGGATCTCGCTGTGGTCGTAGGTCACGACTGCCGCAACAACGGACGTATGTTCGCTGAGTCCGTAGCAGCCATCTTCTCCGCCAATGGCATCAAGGCTTATCTCTTTGAGAGCCTTCGCCCGACGCCGGAAATCTCGTTCGCCATCCGCCAGTTGGGAGCACAGGCTGGCGTGAATGTGACTGCTTCACACAACCCTCGTGAGTATAATGGCTACAAGGCTTACTGGGACGACGGAGCCCAGGTGCTTGCTCCCCACGATGTAGGTATCATCGAGGAGGTGAACAAGGTGACCATCGACCAGGTGAAGTTCGAACCCAACTACGACCTTATCGAGATTATCGGTGGAGAGATGGACTGGGACTACCTGCAGGCCGTGAAGGAGGCTATGGTCGATCAGGATGTCATCCTGCGCCAGAAGGACCTCAACATCGTCTATTCGCCGATGCACGGTACGGGTCGTGTGATTATTCCTGAGGCCCTGCGCTCTTGGGGATTCCAGAATATCCACGTCGTCCGCGAGCAGATGGAGATAGACGGTAACTTCCCGACGGTTGTCAGCCCGAATCCCGAGAATGCCGAGGCTATGACGCTGGGTATGAAACTCGGTACGAAACTGAATGCCGACCTGGTGATTGCTTCTGACCCCGACGCCGACCGCCTGGCCATCGTCTGCCGCAACAATAAGGGCGAGTGGGAGATCCTGAATGGTAATCAGACCTGCATGATGTTCTGCTGGTACATCATCGCCAACAAGAAGAAACTCGGCCAGTTGAAGGGCAATGAGTTCCTCGTGAAGACTATCGTGACCACCGAGGAGATTGCCGAGATTGCCAAGAAGAACGGTGTTGAACTGCGCGACTGCTACACAGGCTTCAAGTGGATTGCCAACGAGATCCGCATCTCCGAGGGCAAGCAGAAGTATATTGGCGGCGGTGAGGAGTCATTCGGATTCCTGCCGTTTGATAAAGTGCGCGACAAGGACTCCCCAGCGTCCATCTGTCTGATCTGCGAGATTGCAGCCTGGGCCAAGGACAACGGCCGTACGCTGTACGACCTGCTGATGGATATCTACGCCGAATACGGTTTCTCGAAGGAGAGCACCATCAACGTGGTGAAGCCAGGTAAGACAGGTGCCGACGAGATCAAGCAGATGATGGCAGACTTCCGCAACAACCCACCGAAGGAACTCGGTGGCTCTAAGATCTGCCTGTGGAAGGACTATCAGACGCTGGAGGCTACAAAGGCTGACGGTTCGAAGGAGAAGATCAATATGCCCACCACGTCGAACGTGCTCCAGTGGTTCTGCGAGGATGGCACGAAGGTCAGCGTGCGTCCTTCGGGCACAGAGCCGAAGATCAAGTTCTACTGCGAGGTGAAGGATTCCAGTTTCAAGTGTGCCGGCTGCTACGAGCGTTGCACAAACGGTGCGCTGGAGAAGATCGAGGCCATCAAGAAGAGCCTCAATCTTTAAGACTTCCCAGTATCAGTAACAAAGAGTTCCCTGCCGGTCCGACAGGGAACTTTATTGTTTTATTTGCGAGGCATCAGAACAAGTTGCTATCGTCTCTCCGGCCGGTCAGATGCGTCATCCGTCTCGGCAGAGCGGAGGATGATGCTGGTGGCGCCGATGGTGAATAGGGTACCGTCGGAAATGATGCGACGCTCACGAGGGGTGAGTTCAACATTGTCGACGAAGGTACCCGTATTGCTGTTGTTGTCTTTCAGGGTGTATTTAAGTCGGCCCCGTTTGTCACGGCTGACGGTGATAGTGCAGTGGTTCAGGTCTACGCTGGGGTCGACGGTCTCGAAGGGTGTGCTGATGGGGTTGCCCTTCTGGTGGCGTCCGATGACGTTGTCGCCCATACGGAGCGGGATGACCTGCTTGTAGTGGAACACGTTCTCGATGACGACGATGGAGCCGCAGCCCTCTTCGTTGGCCTTCTCATCAGGATGCTCGTCCTTCTGCCTGTCGCGCAACTTGCTCACGCCTATGCGTATGGCAAACTGCTTGCCGCAGTCTGGACACTGAAACACAAGAGACTGCCCGTCGACGTATTGAGTCTCGTCAAAGGTGATGTAATTCTCGCATTTGGGACAACGGACACGTTTCATTTTTCTGGTTTACAGTTTACGGTTTACAGTTTACAGATGATTGCCTTTGGAGGCGGTCAGAGCGACATCACCCATGCCTCAGCGGTTTCGGATTGGCGATGAAAACGGCGGAGGTCGTTGTAGGCGTCGTTCTCAGAGGCGTAATGACCGTAGATGACGCGGCGGATGTTGTTGCGCTCGAAAATCTCTGCCTGGTCGTAGCCCTGTTTCTGGAGGCGCTCAATGAAGGCGTTGGCATTACGCATGGAGACGTAACTGGCGAGCACGATGCAGAATTGTTTTTGTGGAGTGTGGAGTGTGGAGTGTGGAGTGAGATTACCGTTTGTACTTGTTACAACAGCAGAGTCTGCCACCGATTTATCTTGTAAGTCTGCCACCGATTTATCTTGTGAGTCTGCCTTCTGAGTATTCTCACTCCTCGCCCCACGCTCCTCAATCTTCGATATGGAAATCTTGCTGGCGTTAGTGTCCTTCTCGGTCATCATGCCGAAGAACAGGCCGTTGTTGATATTGCTGATGGTACGTGTCATCATCTCCGTCTTGCCTGTGGGCAGTACGAGGATGAAGGCCGCCAGCAGGATGGCAGCAATGGCCACCGTGTTGCGAATCCAGGTGTATTTGATGCGGACGACGTCGGCCTCCTCTGCTTCGTCCAGATCATCGGCATCCTGTTCCGTTTCAGGTGTTAGACTGCTCATGTCGACGATGCGCGCATGGGTGGCCTCATCCTTTGCCGTTGCTGGGACGTCGGTGGGCTGTGACTGTACGTCGAGACGAGCCATCTCCACCGAACTGAGTCCGTAGAGGGTAGGGGTGAGGATGCCGGCCTCACATGGGGTGAAGACGTAATTGCCGTCTTCGTTGAGTGCCAGTATGCCAATGTCGTTCAGTTCGTAGGAGCCTTCGTTCTGGAGATGCTGCTTCAGTTCCTCCACCTCGCCCTCAATGCGCTGGAGGGCGACAGGGTAACTGATGTCGTAGGCCTCGATATAGGACTGAACCAGGAGCGAGTCATTGATGGTGAGTTGGGGATTGAAGCCCAATGTACGAAGTGGCGGGAGGAACAATTGCTCCTGTTCTTCATACCGCGCCTCGATATTGTGCGCCACAAAACCGCCCAGATTAGGCACAATGACGCAGTCGTTGCTCAGTAATAGTATCTCAATATGTCGTTCAAGTTCAATCACGTGTGCAAAATTACGGCATTTTTTCCATATAAACAAATAAAAGAAACTTAAAATTACCATTAAATGATTTTTTTGCCGTATCTTTGCACAAAATTTCTAGATTATGGAATATAAAGAGACCAAAATCAAGGGCGTTTTCATCATCGAGCCCAAGGTGTTTCAAGATGCACGCGGCTATTTCATGGAGGCCTGGAAGCAGGCAGAGTTTGACGAGCATGTAGGTCGGACGGTATTCATCCAGGATAACGAATCGAAATCGTCGTACGGTGTCTTACGCGGCCTGCATTATCAGAAAGGTGATGCCTCGCAGGCCAAACTTGTGCGCGTGATCAAGGGCAAGGTGCTCGATGTGGCTGTGGATATCCGCAAGTCGAGTCCGACGTTTGGTCAGCATGTGATGGTGGAACTGAGCGAGGAGAACAAACGCCAGTTCTTCATCCCCCGTGGGTTCGCTCATGGATTTCTGGTGCTCAGCCAAGAGGCCATCTTCACCTATAAGGTGGATAATCCCTATGCACCTCAGTGCGATGCCGGTATCCGTTGGAACGATCCCGATCTAGGTATCGAGTGGCCTATCGATCCTGCAGAGGTGCTGACAAGCGAGAAGGACTTGAAGCAACCCTTGCTGAAAGATGCGGAAGTGTTTGAATAGGATATGAATATAGCGATAGTAGGAACAGGATATGTAGGACTGGTATCAGGAACGTGTTTCGCTGATACAGGTGCAATTGTCACTTGCGTCGACGTCGACGCTGCCAAGATAGAACGGCTTCAGAATGGGCAGATTCCCATCTATGAGCCTGGCCTCGACGAACTGGTGAAGAAGAATGTGGCTGCTGGCCGACTGAAGTTTACCACCAATCTCGCCTCAGTGCTCGACGATGTGCAGATTGTGTTCTCGGCTGTAGGTACACCGCCTGACGAGGACGGGTCGGCCGATCTGAAATACGTGTTGCAGGTGGCCCGTACCATCGGACAGCACCTGAACCACTATGTGGTGGTGGTCACGAAGTCGACAGTGCCTGTGGGTACAGCCAAGAAGGTACGCAAGGCCATTGAGGAAGAATTGGAGAAGCGTGGTGTAAACATTGAGTTCGATGTGGCATCGAACCCAGAGTTCCTGAAGGAGGGTAACGCCATTAAAGACTTTATGTCGCCCGACCGTGTGGTGGTGGGTGTGGAGAGCGAGCACGCCAAGAAGGTGCTGACTAAACTCTACAAACCCTTCCTGATTAATAACTTCCGTGTGATCTTCATGGATATACCTTCGGCCGAGATGACGAAGTATGCCGCCAACTCGATGCTTGCCACACGTATCTCGTTTATGAACGATATCGCCAACCTATGTGAGCGCGTGGGCGCGGATGTTAATATGGTACGAGCGGGAATCGGTTCTGATACCCGTATCGGACGAAAGTTCCTCTATGCAGGCTGTGGTTATGGCGGTTCGTGTTTCCCCAAAGATGTGAAGGCACTCATCAAGACTGCCGACCAGAACGGCTACTCGATGGAGGTGCTCAAGGCTGTAGAGCGCGTGAATGAGCGTCAGAAGAGTGTGCTGTTCGAAAAACTGGTGAAATCGTTTGGCAGCGTGGAAGCCTTGAAGGGTAAAACCATCGCCATGTGGGGGCTGTCGTTCAAGCCTGAGACTGACGATATGCGTGAGTCGACGGCCCTCGTGATGATTGAGAAACTGTTGGCTGCTGGATGCCAGTTGCGTGTCTACGACCCTATCGCTATGGAGGAGTGTAAGCGTAGAATCGGAGATACGGTGACCTATTGTCGGGATATGTACGACGCTGTGCTTGATGCTGATGCCCTGCTGTTGCTCACAGAGTGGAAGGAGTTCCGTCTGCCAGGCTGGGGTGTCATCAAGAAGGCGATGAAGCGTCCGCTGGTCATCGATGGTCGTAATATCTTTGATATTGAGGAACTGGAAGAGAATGCATTTGAATATCACTGCATCGGAAAATAGTTGATAGATGATGAGGCTTGGTGTTATAGTGGTGGCAATCGTGCTGTTGTCTGGTTGTTCTGGATGTCTGTCGTCAGAGGAGCAATCAACACAGGAGAACCTTGAAGCAAAGTCGCTTTTGCAGGGTGTGTGGGTTGATGCTGAGACAGAAGACCTCACGTTCCGCGTGGCGGGCGATACGATCTTCTATGCTGATACCACCAGTATGCCAGCCTATTTCAAGATTGTCGGCGACTCGCTGGTACTCTCTTCCGGCACTACTTACGCCATTGAACAGCATACTGCCCATATTTTCAGTTTCCGTAATCAGAACGGCGATCTGGTGAAACTCGTCAAGAGCGACGAAGCAGAAGCCGTCTCCGACTTCACGCATGTTCGTCCGTCGGTGATGACCTATACCCATCAGGTGAAGAAGGATTCTGTGGTGAATTTCGGAGGCGAGCGCTATCACTGGTATATTGCTATCAATCCCACGCGGTTCAAAGTAACGCATCATACATTCAATGAGGACGGCATGGAGGTGGAGAATGTGTATTACGACAATATCATGCACATCAGCGTATATCGTGGCGGTAATTGTATCTATTCCAAAGACTTCCGCAAGCAACAGTACGAGAAGTTGGTACCCGTCAACTTCCTGAATGAGGCCGTGCTGGCCAATATGGAGTATAGTAGTGCTGATGCGGCTGGACTCCATTTCAACGCTACACTCTGTATACCAGACGGTGCCAGTTGTTATCTGGTCGAGACCCTTATCTCTTATAAGGGTCAGATGACGATGAAACTCTTAGAGTATTAGGATTCCTCTATCCACGCATCAAGCAACATGCGCGCGATGGACAGTTTCTCGGGGATGGTCGGAAGATGATCCTTGCGGAACCATCCGCCTTTGGCAATCTCTGAGCGCTGCAGATGGATATCGCCGCTGACGTAGTCGGCATTGAACCCGACCATCAGACCGCACGGGTAGGGCCAAGGCTGACTGCCGAAATAACGGATGTTGGTGATGGTGACCCCCGTCTCCTCCAGTGCTTCACGGGCAACGGCTTCCTCGAGCGTCTCGCCCGTCTCGACGAAACCAGCCACCAGGCCGTAGAAATCCGTACGGAAGTTCTTGGCTCTCACAAGCAGCACTTCGTCACCCCGATGGATGAGTACAATGACGGCTGTGGCTAATTGTGGCCAAATCTCCTTTCCGCACTCTGTGCATTTCTTGGATATCTCGGTATCCATGCGCATGGGGGCTCCGCAGACACCACAGTATTTCGTGTTCTTGTCCCAGTAGAGTAGTTCCTGACATTTGCCTGCCTTCAGGTAAAGCGGCTTCTCCAGTTTGTAGAAACTCTGTCTCAGACCGACCATCTCATACTGACTGCTGTCGGTGACAGGACTGTCGATGCGATAGGCTCTGACTTCTGTGCCATCGTCCATCGGTGAGATGGTCATCACGTTGGTCCAGGGTCTTGTCTCTGTGGGCGGTTCATCGCACAACGGAATCGTGTAGGTGCCATCGGGACGTTTTTCCAGAAGCAGGTCTTCCTGGCAGAATACGAAATAGTATCTCATTTTCCAAACAACAGTTTACGGTCGCGTTCGATAGCCGGTTGAGCCCAAGCCTCAGGTACGAACTTCCAGTTTGTATTGGCTTTGGGATTGACAGTTTTCTGACGTTCGATTTCCTCCATGAGATAGTGGCGCTGATCGAGTTCGCTGCAGTAGAGCACTCGGCTGGACAACGAATCCTTAGGAATGCCAGCACCATGTGTGAGCAACTCTCCACCACCGTTGGCGCGATAACTGTTCATGGCGACTTTGTACCACTTCTTCTCGTCAAAGGGCGTTCCGTCAGACATCTGCAGAATGCGCACTTTTTCACCGTCGGGCTTGGTCACGTCGACCTCATAATCGATACCGCAGGCAGAATCGAAATTGAAGGTGTAGTATTTGAATCCGGTCCGCTGTTGGTCTTCTTTCGTCTGTTCGTTGAGCAGAAGGATATGGTCATCGGGTGATTTCATCTGATTGGTCCACATGTCGTAACTCATCTCAAGATGCTTGCGTATCTCCTCGCCAGTCATACGGAGTACCAGTAGCAGATTCTCGAAGCGGTAGAGTTTGAACATATCGGCCACGGTGACTTCGCCTTCCTTGATGACCGCATTGAACGACAACGGGGCGGCGATGCTGATGTCAGCCCCGGTGATTTGTAATTGCAGATTGTGGATAAGGTCGGCGAAAGCCGAGTTGCCAAAGAAACTGTCGCGGGTGTAGATCGAGGCGCCGAAGGTTCCGATTTTGCGGCCCACATAGGCCTTTGCACCATCAATCTGTGGCTGGAAATGACGTATCATCTCTTCATCGATTTCTTCGTCGAGTACGCTCACAATCTTACCCTTGATATCTTTTTTTACCAGGTGGCCCTTCTCGTAAGTCAGTTCAATCTCTGCCTCAGCAATGTTCTTGACGTAACATGAAGGGTCGATGATCAGCACCTGACGGCCTTCTTTGTCGGTAATCCATTCGTTGTGTACCTGATGGTCATGTCCGAAGAATATGATGTCGAAGCCTGGTACCTCACGTGCAACGGCAGCCGTGGCGTTCTCCTCGTAATCATCAGTGACGATGCCGCCGTCTTTGCCGGAATGGAACAAGCCGAAGATCAGGTCGGGACGCTCTACTTCCTTGACATATTTCACCCATTTGCGCGCGCAAGCGGTCATCTCCTCAAACTCCAGCCCCTTCCACACGTTTTCTGTCAGCCAGTTGGGAATAGCAGGGGTGAGCATGCCGATGATGCAGATTTTCACACCGTCAACATAGTGGACAGAGTAGGGCTGTAGGCCGTTGTAGATGTTCTTGGGATGGGCAATGCCGTCAGAACCGGCTTTCACGATGTTTGCGCCAAGGAGTGGGCATCGCACTTCCCGAATCCATTTGTCGTAGACCTTATGCCCAGGCTCTATGTCGTGGTTGCCAACGGTTTCGGCATCATACTGCATATAGTTGATGACAGAGGCAGCGAGGTTCTCATTGGTGGGCATCACGTAGTTCGACCAATAGACGCAGGGTTGTCCTTGAAGGATGTCGCCATTGTCGATGAGGAGAAGGTTCTCGCCATAGGTCGCGCGTTCCTTCTTAATATATGAATTAGCACGGGAGAGGGTTCCCTTGAGGGGTTTCTTCTCCATGAAGTCGTATGGGAAGAAATGCCCGTGTACGTCGCTCGTCTCAATGACCTTCATGCGAACGGTTTTTGATGTCTGTCCTAATGCTGGGAGCATGAAAGAAACTGTAAGGGTAAAGGCTATCAGTGTAATTTTGTTCATTTGTACGTCAATTTTTCTGCAAAAATACGAATAATTATCTAATAAACCAAGAGTTTGCCTGTAATTAGGCACACTTTTTGCAGTTTTTTAGGTAAAAGAACTAATAAAAAGTATAGGAGGAATAATTATGGCATTTATTGATTATTACAAGATTCTGGGCGTTGACAAGACGATAGCGCAGAAGGATGTGAAGAAGGCATATCTGAAACGGGCTAAACAGTTCCATCCAGATTTGCACCCTGACGACCCGAAGGCACAGGCGAAGTTTCAGGCTTTGCAGGAGGCGTATGATGTGATTGGTGACCCTGAAAAGCGAAAGAAATATGACCAATATGGGGAACAGTGGAAACAGGCTGAAGCCTTCAACGCCAACGGTTTTGGTGGTGATGCAGGTGGCGGCAACCCCTTCGGCGGCTTCGATTTCTCACAGTTCACTTCTGGTTCAGGCGGTGGATTCAGCGATTTCTTCGAGAGCCTCTTTGGCAGGAAAGGTCGTCAGGGTGGGGGCTTTGGCGGTTTCCAGGGTTTTAACTCAGGGGGTTCCGGTTTCGGTCATCAGGCACGTACTCACTCTGGTGAGATGAACGCCAACGTGACCATCGACCTCTATACGGCTCTGTTGGGGGGTGAGGTGATGCTTTCGCTGAACAATGGTCAGAAAGTGAAGATGAAGATCAAACCCGAGACACAGCCGGGTACAAAAGTACGTCTCCGTGGCAAGGGATATGACCGCGGAGACGGGACTTTCGGTGATCTGATTATCACCTATCAGGTGAAACTGCCTACGAACCTGTCGGAGCGGCAGAAGTCGCTGCTCCAGCAGATGCGCGTCAGTTAGTAGAATATCGTTGTGAGGATGTAGGCTACAATCGTTGAGGTGAACACACAGATAAGGCCTGGCATCATGAACGAGTGGTTCAACAGGTATTTGCCGATGACGGTCGTACCAGAACGGTCGAAGTTCACTGTGGCGATATCTGAGGGGTAGTTCGGGATGAAGAAATAGCCGTATACTGAAGGCAGGACACCCAACAGCACGGGTCCGGCAATACCCAGTTGATAAGCCAGCGGCAACATGGCCACCACCACAGCACCCTGAGAGTTGATAAGTACGGATACCAGGAAGAACACGAAGGCAATCGACCAAGGGGACTCCTTCACGATGTCGGCCAGCATGGCCTGCATCTCACTCATGTAATTAGAGAAATAGGTGTCAGCGAGCCAGGCGATACCATAGATGGCGACGACGGCAACCATACCTGACTGCCACACAGGACCGGAAACGGCTTTCTTTGGTGCAGCCTTACAGAAGATGATCATGAGGGCAGCGGCCGTAATCATCACAATCTGGATGACGATGTTCATGGCCAGCGGCTTGCTGAACCACTCTGTCATTCCTGCCATATGCACTTTTGCTTTCACCAGTTGATCGGCTGTCAGCGACATATTCTCATTGATGGTCAATGGACTGCTACCCTTTATGGCGCGTAGTGTGTCGTATGACGGCAGCGCATTCTGGAAGATAGCGAAGAACACGATGACGACGAGGGCACCGAGGAAGATAAACACGGCATTCTTGGCAGACTGCGGGATTTCTTTATCCAGAGTCGTAGCACCGCTGCCATAGATGTATTCCCGTTGTGCTGGGTCGGCAATCTTCTTCTGGAACTCAGGATCCTTGTCAAGGTCTAGACCACGATGATAGGAAGCAGCAGCAGCGGCCATCAGTCCACAGAGGCAGGCTGGGATGGAAATCATCAGCACGCCAGGAATCGTGATGTCGAAATTGTTGGCATTAGAAATGGATACGAAAGCCACTACGGCAGCAGCGATAGGTGAACAAGTGATGCCTACCTGCGATGCGATAGAGGCTACGCCGCAAGGCCGCTCCGGTCTTATGCCTTTCTTTAATGCAATGTCGCAAATAATTGGCATCAAAGTATATACGACATGTCCTGTACCAACAAGTACTGTCAAGAAGAATGTAGTGATTGGTGCCAGGAAGGTGATGCGGTCCGGATGCTTGCGCAACAACTTTTCTGCCATCTGAATCAGCCAATCCATACCACCAGAGGCCTGCATGATGCCAGCGCAGGTCACAGCAGCGATGATGATGTAGATGACGTCTGTTGGAGGGGTTCCTGGCTTTAAGCCGAATCCAAACACGAGTATGGCCAATCCGATACCGGAAATGGCACCAAGGGCAAGTGAGCCGTATCGCGAACCTACCCACAACGCTCCCAACACAATGCAGAGCTGAAGAATCATTAATACCATACAGTTAAAATATTATTAGTTATTGAGATTGTCTATTATGTTGCAAAGGTAGTTATTTTTTTTCGAAAGAACAAACTTTTAAAGTAAAAATCTTAAAATTATTTATTTCTTTTGTCAGGTCAGATAATTTGCTTACCTTTGCACGCTAAAAGAGAAAAGATATAAAAAGCAATATAAAATGGCTAAAAGATTTGCCGAACATAACGGCCTGGACCTGACAAAGGTGAATGACGACATCCTCGGGATGTGGAGAGAGAAGAATGTGTTCTGGCGCTCGGTGGAAGAGCGTGAGGGCTGTCCGCAGTTTGTATTCTTCGAAGGACCTCCTTCTGCTAATGGACATCCTGGTATCCACCACGTGCTGGCGCGTACGATTAAGGATACTTTTAACCGTTACAAGACGATGAAGGGCTTCCAGGTGAAGCGCAAGGCCGGCTGGGATACTCACGGACTGCCCGTAGAACTGGGTGTGGAGAAAGAACTGGGCATCACCAAGGCTGATATCGACAACAAGGCTTCCGATAAGTACATCTCGACAGAGGACTACAACAAGAAATGTCGCGAGAACGTGATGATGTATACCCAGGAGTGGCGGGACCTCACCGAGAAGATGGGCTACTTTGTCGATCTTGATAATCCGTACATCACCTATGACAACAAATATATCGAGACGTTGTGGTGGTTGCTCCAGCAGTTCTATAAAAAAGGATTGCTGTATAAGGGCTACACCATCCAGCCATATTCTCCTGCCGCAGGCACAGGACTCAGTTCACACGAACTGAACCAGCCCGGCTGCTATCGGGATGTGAAGGATACGACGGTGACGGCCCTCTTTAAGGCTCTGAATCCGAAAGACGAATGGACGAAGTGGGGTACACCTTATTTCGTAGCCTGGACGACGACCCCTTGGACATTACCCTCCAATACGGCCCTCTGCGTAGGTCCGAAGATCGACTATGTGGCTGTGGAGACCTACAATGCCTACAATGGCGAGAAGATCACCATCATTCTCGCAGAGAGTCGTCTGAACGCATACCTCGCTCCTGAAGGTAACATCACCGATGGTGAGGAAATGCCCGAATACAACAAGGGAGAGAAGTTCGTGCCTTATCGTATTGTAGGCCGTTACACGGGTGAAGAACTCGTCGGTCTGAAATATCAGCAACTCATGCCTTGGGTAAAGCCTTCAGCCAAACTCGACGCCAATGCTGCTGACTATGTGAAGGCGTATGCAGAAGCCCATCCAGAGAAAGTGTTTGCCAGCGAGAACGGCAAAGACAAGTTTGTCGAGATGGAGAGCGAGGCCTTCCGCGTGATTCCTGGTGACTATGTGACCACAGAGGACGGCGCCGGTATCGTGCATATCGCACCTACGTTTGGTGCCGACGACGCCAAGGTGGCTAAGGATGCCCATATCCCGAGCCTGTTCCTTATAAATAAAAGAGGTGAGACGCGTCCGATGGTAGACCTGCAGGGTAAGTACTACGTGATGGACGAACTCGACGATAACTTCATCGCGAAGTGTGTCAACAAAGAGGGCTATGCCCATCATGCAGGCGACTATGTGAAGAATGCGTATGCCCCAGAGTTCAACCAGGATGGTAAGTACGACGAGCAGGCTGCCTCGAAGGCTGAGGACCTGAATATTGTCATCTGTATGGAGATGAAACAGGAGGGTACCGCGCTGAAGATAGAGAAGCACGTACACAACTACCCACATTGCTGGCGTACAGACAAACCTGTGCTCTACTATCCCCTCGACTCTTGGTTCATTAAGAGTACGGCCAAGAAGGACCGTATGTTCGAACTCAACAAGACCATCAACTGGCAACCCGAGAGCACAGGTACAGGCCGCTTCGGCAACTGGCTGGAGAACCTGAACGACTGGAACCTCTCCCGTTCCCGTTTCTGGGGTACGCCGCTCCCCATCTGGCGGGATGAGGATGGCAAGGAAATCTGCATCGGCTCAGTCGAGGAACTCTACAACGAGATCGAGAAATCTGTCATTGCAGGCTTTATGAAGAGCAACCCGCTGAAGGACAAGGGCTTCGTGCCTGGAGATATGTCGAAGGAGAACTACGACCGGATTGACCTTCACCGTCCTTATGTGGACGACATTGTGCTTGTCAGCGAGAGTGGTAAGCCCATGAAGCGCGAGAGCGACCTGATCGATGTGTGGTTCGACTCAGGTTCTATGCCTTACGCTCAGATTCACTATCCGTTTGAGAATAAAGACCTCATCGATAAGGGTATCGCCTTCCCATGTGATTTCATCAACGAGGGTGTAGACCAGACTCGTGGTTGGTTCTTCACACTTCACGCCATTGCGACGATGATCTTCGACTCGGTGGCCTTCAAGAATGTGATTTCTTCAGGCCTTGTGCTCGACGCTAAGGGCAATAAGATGTCGAAGCATGTGGGTAATGTGGTGAATCCTTTCGATATGATCGGCAAGTTCGGTTCTGATGCCGTCCGTCTGTATATGATGACCAACTCCGAGCCTTGGGACAACCTGAAGTTCGACCCGGAGGGCGTCGACGAGGTGCGTCGTAAGTTCTTTGGTACGTTATATAACACCTATAGTTTCTTTGCACTCTATGCCAATGTGGACGGCTTCGATCCGAAGGCCTCACAGGTGCCCTTCGCAGAGCGCCCGGAGATTGACCGCTGGATCCTCTCCTGCCTGAACACCCTCATCAAAGGCGTAGAGAAAGAACTTGACGGCTTCGATCCGACCCGCGCTGGCCGACTCATTGACGCCTTCGTCAACGACGACCTCTCCAACTGGTATGTCCGTCTGAACCGAAAGCGTTTCTGGGGTAAGGAAATGAGTGCTGACAAACTGAGTGCTTATCAGACCCTTTACACCTGTCTGATGACCATTTCCAAACTCCTCGCGCCGTTTGCGCCATTCTATGCCGACCAACTCTATAAGGACTTAGGCGGAGAACTCGACTCTGTCCATCTCGACCAATTCCCTGTGGCAGATGATTCTCAGGTCAACAAAGACCTTGAAGCCCGCATGGAGATGGCCCAGAAGATTACGTCGATGGTTCTGGCGCTGCGCCGTAAGGTGAACATCAAGGTGCGTCAGCCGCTGCAGGCCATCATGATTCCTGCCGTCGATGCTGAGCAGCAGAAGCATATAGAGGCCGTCAAGGACCTGATCATGAACGAGGTGAATGTGAAGGAACTCCGTTTCGTCGAGGGTGCTGGCGTGCTGGTGAAGAAGGTGAAGTGCAACTTCCGTACGATGGGCAAGAAGTTTGGCAAACTCATGAAGGGTGTTGCCGCTGCGATGGACCAACTCTCGCAGGAGCAGATTGCCGCATTGGAGAAAGACGGCACCATCGGTATCGAGGTTGAAGGACAGGCGCTGACTGTCGAGGCTGCTGATGTGGAGATCATCTCCGAGGATATTCCCGGCTGGCTGGTGGCTAACGAAGGCAACCTGACAGTAGCCCTTGAGGTGGAACTGACTGAAGAGTTGAAGAACGAGGGTATGGCCCGCGAACTCATCAACCGTATTCAGAACATCCGAAAGGAGAGTGGGCTCGAGATCACAGACCGCATTGTGGTGACACTCAGTCCGAATGCCGATGTACAGAAGGCCGTAGACAGTTTCGCTGACTACATCCAGACACAGGTCTTGGCAGATGCCATCCGTCTGGAAACCAATGACGGTCAGCAAGTTGACTTCGACGACTTCACGTTGAACATTAAGGTTGTAAAATCATAAATATTATATAGTAATTACTTAACATCTCAATCATTATGGCAGAGAAAACACGCTACACTGATGAAGAACTGGAAGAGTTCCGTCAGATTATTAACGAGAAGATGGCTTTGGCCAAGCGCGATTATGAGCAGATGATGCGCGTGCTGACAAACCAAGACTCCAACGACGTCGACGACACTTCTCCCACCTACAAGGCTTTGGAGGAGGGTAGTGCTACCCAGTCAAAGGAGGAGTTGATTACTATGGCTGCTCGCCAGCAGAAGTTCATTCAGGGTTTGAAGGCAGCCTTAGTGCGCATAGAAAACAAGACCTATGGTATCGACCGTATCACGGGCAAACTGATTCCCAAGGAGCGTCTTCGTGCAGTCCCGCATGCTACGCTGAGTGTGGAATCGAAGATGATGCAGAACAAGAAGTGAGACAGTCGGGACCTATACTGACCAAGGGCAGGATGGCGGTACTTGTAGTATTCGCCGTCCTCTTGATAGACCAGGCCATCAAGATCTGGGTGAAGACATCTATGACCTTGCATGAGAGTATCCATGTGACAGACTGGTTTTACATCACCTTCATCGAGAACAACGGAATGGCCTTCGGTATGCAACTTGGCAGCAAGATCATCCTGTCTCTCTTCCGTGTGATTGCCATTTCTGCCTTGGGTTACTACATCTGGCTGGAAGTGAAGCGCCAGGCAAAGACGGGTTATATCGTCTGTCTGTCGTTTATCTTGGCTGGCGCAGCGGGCAACCTCATCGACTGTATGTTCTATGGCCTTGTGTTCAATGCCTCATCGCCCTATTATCTGTCTTACTTCGTACCCTTCGGCACGGGCTATGCTCCCTTCCTGATGGGAAAGGTGGTCGACATGTTCTACTTCCCGCTGATAGAGACGGAGTGGCCCCTGTGGATGCCTTTCGTGGGAGGCGAGCACTTCGTGTTCTTCAGTCCGGTGTTCAACTTCGCCGACTCGTGCATCAGCGTGAGTGTCGTGTGGCTGCTGCTGTTCTATCGCGAGGCGATCAGCAAGATGTCGCTTGGCAAGAGTGTCGTGCAACAGGAAGACCAATCAGACCAGGAGAAATGAGACGTCGGGGCTTACATCTGGTCATCGTTGCGGCAGCCGTGATGGTATTCTTGTCTGCCTGTAAGCCACAGGTACCGCCAGAGTATCTTCAGCCCGACGAGATGGAAGACCTGATGTACGATTACTACGTCTCCCAAGGTATCAGCAACAGCCGTGCCGGTACCACAGACTATGACCGTCGTTATAATATGCAGACAGTTCTCAAGAAATATGGTCTGACGAACGACGACTTCGATTCCACGCTGGTATACTACTATAACCACATGGAACTGATGAACGAGATTTATTCGCGTATCCAGAAGCGTTTAGGCGACGAGGCCATCCTGCTGGGAGCCTCGGAGGGTGAGGTCGAGCGCTTTACCACGCAGTCTGTTTCTGGCGACACCACTGATGTGTGGGAAGGCAAGCGGCAACTCACGCTGATGCCCATACCGCCTTATCATATCGTGCAGTTCTCGCAGAAGGCCGACACCTCTTTCTATAAGGGCGACAGTTTCCTGCTTACGTTCGGCTCCCGGTTCCTTGCCCAGAGCGGCTCCAGAAACGGTACCGCCTATCTCTCCGTGACTTATGAGAACGACAGCGTGGTGACCGCCTCTGTGCCCATCAATATCACAGGCGGCTCTACACTCCGTATGCCTGCCTGCAATCTGAAGGCCAAGCGTCTGGAAGGCTTTTTCTATATGTCGCGCCGCGATGTGACCGACAACGAGAGCGAGGTCTGCATCCTGTTGCTCAACCATATCCAGTTGATGCGTTTCCACCACAAGGAGACTGCTGAAGAGAAAGACCAACCGCAGACGCCGGTGGCTGTGCCTGAGAAGGAAGATTCGACAACGACAGACTCTCTCAAACCGCGTGCACGCCGTCTGGGTGAACGTCCGATGATACAACCTAAGTCCAATAATTAAAACTAAAGACAATGAAGCATTTGAAATTCCGGTTATCACTGATGAACTTCCTGGAGTTTGCCGTCTGGGGAGCCTATCTCACCTGTATGGGCAACTATCTTGGAGTAGCCGGACTCGGCGACAAGATCTCCTGGTTCTACGCCATTCAGGGTATCGTGAGTATTTTTATGCCTACCCTGATGGGTGTTGTTGCTGACAAGTATATCCAGCCTCAGCGCCTGCTGGGCCTGTGCCATCTGCTGGCAGGCGGTTTCATGCTGGGCTGTTGGTGGCTGGGCAGTCAGAGTGGCTTCGGACAGGAACTGCCCGACAAGTCGCTCTTCATTGCGCTCTATACGTTGAGTGTGGCCTTCTATATGCCCACGATTGCACTCGCCAACACCACCGCATTCTCTATTCTGAAGAAAAACGGTCTCGACACCGTTAAGGATTTCCCGCCTATCCGTGTGCTTGGCACCGTGGGATTCATCCTCACCATGTGGTTTGTGAACTGTGCTGTATGGGAAGACGGCAGTTTTGCCCTTACCTTGGCCGACAACGCTCATAAGTTCCAGTATACTTATATGCAGTTCTTCGTATCTGGATTGCTGAGCATGGTGCTCTTCCTCTATTGCCTCACATTGCCAGAGTGTAAGATCGAGAAGAAGGAACAGCAGGTGTCGCTGGCAGAAACGCTTGGATTCAACGCCTTTAAGTTGTTCAAGCGCCGCCAGATGGCCTTGTTCTTCATCTTCTCAGCCCTGCTGGGCATGTGTCTGCAGGTCACCAACGGCTATGCCGGCCCCTTCATCACCAGTTTCAAGGGTAGTGCCGACGCTGCCGTCGCCTCTTCGTTTGCTGCCAACAATGCCACGCTGTTGACGAGTATCTCTCAGATCAGCGAGGCGCTCTGCATCCTGATGATCCCCTTCTTCCTGAAGCGTTATGGCATCAAGGTGGTGATGCTCATGTCGATGTTTGCCTGGGTGTTCCGCTTCGGCTTCTTCGGCATTGGCAATCCGGCTATGCCTGGGGTGATCATGTTCATCCTCTCGTGCATCGTCTACGGTGTGGCCTTCGACTTCTTCAATGTCTCGGGTGGCATCTTCGTCGACCAGGAGTGCGAGTCGTCTGTCAAGGCTTCGGCCCAGGGACTGTTCATGATGATGACCAATGGCGTTGGCGCTACTGTGGGCACGCTGGTAGCGGGAGAGATTGTGAACTATTATTGCCAATGGAATAATGGCTATCTGCTGGGCGACTGGACGACCTGCTGGTTCATCTTTGCCACCTTTGCTCTGGTGGTAGGTGTGTCGTTTGCCCTCGTCTTCCATCCTGAGAAGAAATCATAAATCTCAAATCTCAAAACTCAAATCTCAAAATTTCAAACTTGAAAGAGTCCCGATACTTTTACGTTCCCGATGCCGCCCGGCAGTCAGCGCTGCCTGCTGATGAGTGTGCCCACGCCGTCCGCGTGCTGCGGCTCAAGGAGGGTGACGAACTCTTCCTGATGGATGGGGTAGGGAACTACTATCGTGCGCAGGTGACCGAGGCGACTTCTCACCGCTGCGGGTATGAGATCGTGGAGACCTTGCCTCAGGAGCGCCAGTGGTTGGGACGCATTCATCTGGCTATTGCACCGACGAAGATGATGGATCGTATGGAGTGGATGACGGAGAAGGTGACGGAGATAGGCATTGACGAACTCACGTTCCTCGACTGTCAGTTCTCCGAGCGCCATATTGTCAAACTGCCCCGTGTCGAGAAGATTGTCATCTCAGCCGTCAAGCAGAGCCGCAAGGCGTGGATGCCTCAACTCGAGGGGATGACTCCCTTCAAGACCTTCATCCGCCAGCCGCGCGAGGGCCGCAAATTCATTGCCCACTGCTACGAGGAGATTCCACGCAGTTACCTCTTCGACGAGTTGCAGAAACTCTCCGACGGTTCTCATGCCTCGACCGTCCTGATCGGTCCCGAGGGAGACTTCTCCATCGACGAGGTGCGTGAGGCTGTTGACGCCGGCTATATCTCTGTCCATCTGGGCAGCAGCCGTCTCCGTACAGAGACTGCAGGCCTTGCTGCCGTGATGATGATGCAACTCTCGAAACCAGACAACTCATAAATCGTAAAAATCGTAAATAACTAAATTGTAAATAATATGACTGACGAGAAAATCATGTCGACCATCAAACCCGATGGCGAGTATTGGCAGCCGGAGATCGAGACCATGCCAAGAGAGCAGTTGGAAGCACTGCAAGTGAAGAAACTCAAGGAGAGCATCAACGTTGCCCTGAAGTCCCCCTTCTACAAGGAGCGTTTCGGGAAACTGGGCATCACGGCCGACTCCATCAATTCGTTGGCTGATCTGCGCAAGATTCCCTTCACCACGAAGCAGGACCTGCGCGACAACTACCCCTTTGGTCTCGTAGGCAGAAGCCTTGACGATGCCGTACGTATCCACTCTACCAGCGGTACCACGGGCAACCCCTGTGTCGTCGTCTACTCCGAGCACGACATCTGCTCGTGGGCCAACATGATTGCCCGCAACCTCTACATGGTGGGCTGCCGCAAGAGCGACGTGTTCCAGAACTCCTCTGGCTATGGTATGTTCACCGGCGGTCTTGGGTTCCAGTACGGTGCCGAGTGGCTCGGAACGATGACCGTTCCTGCCGCCGCAGGTAACTCCAAGCGCCAGATCAAGTTCATCAAGGACTTCGGCACCACCGTGCTCCATGCTATCCCCTCATACGCCATCCGCCTGGCCGAGGTGTTCAAGGAGGAGGGCGTGGATCCTGCAACTACGAAACTCCGCACGCTCTGCATCGGTGCCGAGCCCCATACCGAGGAGCAGCGCCGCCGCATTGAGCGCATGCTGGGCGTGAAAGCCTACAACTCGTTCGGTATGACCGAGATGAACGGTCCCGGCGTCGCCTTCGAGTGCAAGTACCAGGAGGGTATGCACCTCTGGGAGGATAACTACATCGTGGAGATTGTCGATCCCGACACGCTGGAGCCGGTGCCCGACGGCGTGATGGGCGAGATGGTACTCACCACCCTCGACCGCGATATGATGCCTATATTAAGGTATCGCACGCGCGACCTCACCCGCATCATTGCCGAACCCTGTAAGTGTGGCCGCACCCACCGTCGTATCGACCGCATCAAGGGCCGTACCGACGATATGTTCATCATCAAGGGCGTCAACGTATTCCCCATGCAGGTGGAGAAGATCCTCGTGCAGTATCCCGGTCTGGGCAGCAACTACCTCATCACCCTGGAGACTGTCAACGACAACGATATCATGACCGTAGAGGTCGAACTCGAAGGCCTCGACACCGATATCTATCCCGAGATCCAGAAGATGACGAAGGACATCCAGCGCGCCCTGAAGGACGAGATCCTGCTCACGCCACAAGTGAAACTGGTCAAGAAGGGCAGCCTGCCGCAGAGCGAGGGCAAGGCCGTCCGCGTCCACGACCTCAGACCCAGCCGGAAGGGATGAGACGATGGATGTTGGTGGCATTGATCGCCACGATTGTTGGTCAGGCATCTGCACAAGATTTGAAGATACGTGACGTCTTCAAGCAGATGCCCGACTCCCTGATGCCCTATCTGACAGGCAACAACCGCCTGGACTTCATCGACTTCATGGACTCCAACATGAAGGCCTCGGTGTCTAACCAGACAGGTGGCAACAGCGAGATGACGGCCCTCACCGACGACAGCCTCTCCATCCGCATGAGCGACGCCCTGCGGGTGGATATGATGCTGATGAATTTAGATGAGCCTGTGGACAGCATCCGCCAGGTGATTGTCTTTGTCGAAACCTTCCTCACAGACACCATCTACGGCGAGAGTGTATGCAAGATATATACCGTTGACTGGCAACCTGTTACGAAGGACGTTCCGTTTAATGAGGCACAGAAAAGCCGTTTATCGCGGCTCAACTTGCAAAATATTCTTAAATGGGACGATGATAAACTAAACAATAGTTAAAAATTTAAACAAAAGTGTAATACTAAGAAGAAATAATTCTATATTTGCACTGTGTTTTTCATGGTATTAGATTATTAAGGTTAATAGAATGCGATTTATCGCGAGATAGGTCTTATTCGAACTCCGTTAAGCAGTACAAATCATTTATTTGTATTTGCTTGTGGTTAAAAAAAAGGGAACCTGCGAAGGATCCCTTTTTCTTTGTTTTGAAATCCTTAATGACACTAATGACAAATGACACTCATGACACACCCGAGTTCTCAAAGGCAGACACTCATGACACATTACCTCAATATTTTTGTCAAGTTCTTTTGGTAAGTATCTAATATAGAGCAAATTAGCGTAATTGCCCTTATTTTAGTTTGCATAATTCAAACTAATTTTGTAACTTTGCAGTCAAATAATTTATCTTAAAATAAAACAAATTAGCCAATGACACAGAACAATTTCTTAATTCGCACGTACGGCAAGTCGGAATTCGCCTTGCTGATGTTTCCGACGATTGATGATCCGAAGGTGGCGCAGGCCAAACTGCTGCGCTGGATCAAGAAGGACAGACAGTTTCACCAGAGTCTCGTGGGGATGGGTCTCTCGTCACACGACAAGGACTATAGCCCGGATCAGGTGAGGGCGATGGTGGATAAGTTCGGCGCGCCGGGGGAGTATGAGGTTTGAGGTTTAGTTTTCGAGGAAGGAGGAATGAGGAAGGAGGCGCTCGGCTTTGCCGCTTGCTACCGGAGGGACGCAAGAAGGAGAATACTCCCGAGGCGGAGGGAGGTAACTTCTTCCCCTCCTGAGTTAGGAGGGGTTAGGGGTGGTCTCCCTGACGGGCTCCCCTCCTAACTCAGGAGGGGAAGAGGTTACTAAAGGACGGCAGTTAAGGGCGTAAGGGATGCCTGGAATGGGTGTAAAGGATAGGGGCTTATATAGATAAAGTCCTATCCTTTATAAGGTCAGGAGGCATCGGTAACGGAGTCAAGTGGCAGGGTTTACGGAGTCAAGTGGCAGGGGCTAATGTGAGATTAGGATTAGTTTGGATTAAAATGGATGAATTGGGATGAGTTAAGATGAATTGGGATGAAGTGGGTCGGAGGAATGTGGTAATTTTGCACTGACAATGAGATGATCAGTGCGATTGTGATTTGCGGCTCAGCATTGGCCAAGCGAGTTTGCCACACTGCATTCGCCTTGCATCACAATTGTCAGACGGAAAGGGACAGAAGCCGAGGGAGAGGAATGAAAAAGCGCGCGTTCTTGCGTCCCTCCGGTAGCAAGCGGCAAAGCCGAGCGCAGACCACCCCGCCCTAACGGGCACCCCTCCTGAGTCAGGAGGGGAAGAGGTTACTCTAAGGGCAGAGTCATTCGTGTGATTCGTGAGATTCGTGTTCAAGAAAAACAATCAATTCGTTATAGGATTTGCTGACTAGCAAAAAGGGCTGACAGCATCCCTGTCAGCCCTCTTTTTGGATTTCATATCAAACTAACTCATCTTACTACAACCTTCACACCGTTGTGGATATATACACCCTTTCTGGTTGGCTTTCCGCTGAGGCGGCGGCCGTCGATCGTGTACCAGTTGTCTCCGTTGTTCGTCAGGCGCTGGACGGCGGTCAGTCGCTGCGTATCGATCGCCGTCGGGGTGACAGCCTCGCTGATCCACTCATAGTTGCCGACGAAATTACCGGTGAGGCTTTCCGCGAAAAAGATGATGGCGACATTCAGATGGTCACCATCAAGGCCGAAGGTGTCGTTGATGCGGTAGATGTTGTCTAACCCGTCTGGATGGGCGTTGTGGAAGGCCTCGTAATTACCGAAGGGCACCACCATGTCGCCGCGTGAGTGATAGAACTGTATGCGGTGCTGTGGTTCCCAGCCCGTGACGACAGAGTTGTCGGCCAGGGCGCGGTGCAGGGCCTGCTGGGCAGTGGCCGGCTCAGCCGGCACGGTGGCCATGCTGTCGGCATTGTTCAGGTAGGCAAAGGTGGCTGGTGTGAACATCTTGTCCAGATGGCCCGCCACCTTGCCCTCTCTGGGCGAGGAGAACATCTCCGCCATCTGCTCCGGGGAATAGTAGCGGCCGAGGGTGTCTAAGCCTTCCTGCAGTTGGTCGTACCACAGCCCGGACATCTCGCCCGTGGTGTATTGCTTGCTGTCGATCCAACTGAGCACGCCCGTGTCGAGCAGTTGCTGCGACAGGAAATCCTCGATGCGGTATTTGGCCATTGCGGGATGGGTGGCGCACATGCCCTTGATGATGAGGGGCACGACCACGGGATAGGTGCTGATGCCCTTGCGGTGGTCGGTCTCCACGCCGTAACTGGTACCGTCGTCATAGAAATAGTAGCGCATGGTCTCTATGAGGTCGTAGGGTCCGTCGCCGCAGATGCTGCCATAGAAGTGCAGGTCATCGGCCAGTCCCTTCTCCTCGATGAGGCGCTGGAAGGCCAGCGTGACCGCTCCGCCCTGTGAATAGCCGAGGCCAAACATGCGCCAGTCGCTCTTGATGGGCAGCAGCGGGTCGTCGGCCGAATTCTCTGCCGCCTGCTTGCGGTAGAGGTCGAGTCCGTAGTTGACGGCGTCGAGCACCTGCTGTGCCGTCAGCCGCTGCGAGAGGTAGGGATGCGGCAAGTCCTTCGTGATGCCATAGCCTTCATAGTCGGGCGCGATGATGATGCAGCGTCCCACATAGGCGGCGGTCTGGTCGCCCGCGAGTTCTTGATAGTTACGTCTCGGCAGTGTCTGCAGCATGATCTGCTCCTTAGAGAATCCCTGCGTGGTAGGCCGCTCTTCGTCGGAGCCGATGGTGGCATGGCTGTAGACATGGACCGTCTCGATGCTGTCGGTCTCCTGACGGTCGTCAGTAGGCGTCCAGGCAATCAGGGCCGATGAGAGCACGATGCGCTCGCCGGCGGTGTTCACGGTCGGATAGTTGAAGGCATACGCTGTGCTGGTGCCAGGAGTAAACAGCCTCGTCAGCCGTTCGGATGGTTCTGCCTGCTGTGCCCATGTCTTGGCGGGTACGGCTGCCGCCAGACAGGACATCATGATGACAGCCTGCATCCATAATGGTAGTGCTCTTTTCATAAATCTAATTTTTTTAATGATGTTGAGATTTGTCTTAATAACTTCTTGCGATGATGACGCGGGCCTTGGAGGGCTTGCCGCTGACCATGTCGACACCGGGGGTCTGCTCTACGCCGAAGGGCACGCAGCGGATGGTGGCCTGCGTCTCTTCCTTGATCTGGGCCTCGGTCTCGGCAGTACCGTCCCAGTGGCAGAGGAAGAAACCGCCGTCCTTCACGCGCTCCTTGAACTCGTCGTAGTTGTCGCACTCGTAGATATGGGCGTCGCGGAAGGTCTTGGCCTTCTGGAAGATGTTCTTCTGGATGTCCTCGAGCAGATCCTCGACATACTGGGCAATGCCCTCGATGCTGCGGGTCTCCTTCTCGAGTGTGTCTCGGCGCATCACTTCGATGGTGCCGTTCTCCAGGTCGCGGGCACCGAGAACCAGGCGTACGGGCACACCCTTCAGTTCATAGTCGGCGAACTTGAAGCCGGGACGCTTGTTGTCGGCATCGTCGAACTTCACGGTGATACCCTTTGAGCGCAGTTCCTCGATGATGGGCTGCACCTCTTTGTTCACCTGCTCCATCTGCTCGGGCTTGGTGGCGATGGGGATGATGACCACCTGGATGGGAGCCAGACGCGGAGGCAGTACGAGACCGTTATCGTCGGAGTGGGTCATGATGAGGGCACCGATCAGTCGGGTAGAGACATTCAGATACTGCACCTCGAAGGCCTTGGCGAAGTTCTGTCCGAGGAAGTGTGAGGTTCCCGACTGCAGGGCCTTGCCGTCCTGCATCATGGCCTCGATGGTATAGGTGTCGAGGGCTCCGGCGAAGCGCTCTGTCTCGCTCTTCACACCCTGAACGACGGGCACGGCCATCCACTCTTCGGCGAACTTGGCATAGACCTTCAGCATCTTCTGTGCCTCCTCTTCGGCCTCCTCACGGGTGGCATGGGCTGTGTGGCCCTCCTGCCCTCCCAGCGCATCACGTTACACCACTGGTTGCACATCAGGGGCAGGTCGCGCCAAGAGTGGATCCAGTTCTTATAGGTGTTCCAGATGATGGTCTCTGAAGTGGGGCGCACGATGAGTTCCTCTTCGAGTTTGGCAGCGGGATCGACCTCTACGCCGCTCTTGTCCTCCTTGGCACGCAGGCGGTAGTGGGTCACTACGGCACACTCCTTGGCGAAACCCTCCACATGCTCGGCCTCACGGCTGAGGAACGACTTCGGGATGAGCAGGGGGAAATAGGCGTTCTGGGCACCCGTCTCCTTGAACATCTTATCCAGTTGCTGCTGCATCTTCTCCCAGATGGCATAGCCGTAAGGCTTGATGACCATACAACCGCGTACGGCACTCTGTTCTGCGAGGTCGGCCTTGACCACCAGATCGTTAAACCACTGGCTGTAATTATCAGCCCTCTTCGTTAAATCTTTTAATTCTTTTGCCATTATTATGTCTTTATTGAAATTTGAGTGCAAAATTACATAAATTTTTAGACATAAGAACATAACAACATATAATTTTTTGTTTCTTTTGTTCTTTTGTCTGAAAATAATTATTAACTTTGCAGCAGAAATCAACGTTTAACAACTAAATTAAGAAGATTATGAAAGGTTTAAAGAGTATTGCCGTAGCACTGTGCGCAGCACTGGTGCTGGCAGGATGTAACATGAGTAACACGGGTAAGGGCGCGCTGATCGGTGCCGGTGGCGGTGCTGGTCTGGGAGCCATTATTGGAGCCATTGCCGGTAACACGGCTGTCGGTGCTGTCATCGGTGGTGCTGTAGGTGCTGGCGCAGGTGCCATCATCGGTAAGAAGATGGACAAGGCCAAGAAGGAGGCCGAGGCTGTGCAGAACGCCCAGGTAGAGGCTGTGACTGACGCTAATGGTCTGGAGGCCGTCAAGGTGACCTTCGACTCTGGTATCCTCTTCGCCACTGGTAGTTCTACACTGAGCAGCACGGCCCAGTCGTCGCTCTTCCAGTTCGCCAATGTGCTGAAGAATAATGCTGACTGCGATGTGGCCGTACAGGGCTATACCGACAATGCCGGCTGGAAGAACAGCACAGCCGCCCAGAGCCAGCAGAAGAACCTCGAACTCTCTCAGCAGCGTGCCCAGAGCGTGACGAACTACCTGCTCTCTCAGGGTGTGAGCACCACGCAGATCCGCAGCACGATGGGTTATGGCGAGGCTAACCCTGTGGCCGACAACGCTACCGCTGCCGGCAAGGCCCAGAACCGCCGTGTGGAGGTCTACATGTACGCTTCTCAGAAGATGATCCAGGAGGCTCAGCAGCAGGCTCAGTAAAAGGTGAAAAGGTAGAAAGGTGAAAAAGTGAATCCTTTCAAACTTATCAAGAAAACTCTGAAATGGATAGTGGTAGCATTCTTTGCTTCCACTATTCTTTCTGTAGTGGTGTACAGATTCCTGCCAGTATGGGTGACACCGTTGATGGTCATCCGGTGCTGTCAGCAGGTCTCCGAAGGTAGGGACCTGAAACTCTCCCACGACTGGGAGCCACTGGAGAATATATCCCCCTCGTTGCCTGTGGCCGTCATTGCCAGCGAGGATGCCCGTTTCATGGAGCATCATGGTTTTGACTACGAGGCCATCGAGCATGCCGCCAAGCGGAATCGTGAGCATCCGGAGAAGCGGAAACTGGGTGCCTCGACCATCTCTCAGCAGACGGCTAAGAATGTGTTTCTCTGGCCAGGACGCTCTTGGACCCGTAAAGGCTTTGAGGTGTATTTCACCACCCTTATCGAACTCCTCTGGTCGAAGCAGCGCATCATGGAAGTGTACCTGAATTCGATAGAGATGGGCGAGGGTATCTATGGCGCTCAGGCTGTCGCAGAGGAGCATTTCGGCAAGGATGCCAAGGATCTCAGCAGGGCCCAGTGTGCGCTGATTGCCGCCACACTCCCCAATCCCCGCAAGTTCTCCAGCAAGTCGCCATCATCTTATATGCTGAAACGGCAGGCCCGCATCTTGAAAGAGATGCACTACGTCAAGTCGTTCCCCCTAAGATCGGAAAAGTAAAACAACTTGTTTTGGTGTCGTGGAAGGCATTCCTTACATTCGTGGAAGGCATCCTTTACAGACCAAAACAAGTTGTTTTACTTTTGTACTTGGCTATTCCCTTGAAAATTGTCCTTATCCTGCAGCCTCGAACTCCTCGAGGAAGCGGGTATCATTCTCCGAGAACATGCGGAGATCGGATACGCGATACTTCAGGTTGGTGATACGCTCGACACCCATGCCGAAGGCATAGCCGCTGTACTCCTTGGAGTCGATGCCGCAGAGTTCCAGCACGTTAGGATCGACCATACCGCAGCCGAGGATCTCCACCCATCCCGTGTGCTTGCAGAATCCGCAGCCCTCGCCGCCACAGATGAAGCAGGAGATGTCCATCTCTGCACTGGGTTCTGTGAAGGGGAAGTAACTGGGACGCAGGCGGATCTTTGTGTCGGCACCGAACATCTCACGGGCAAACGACAGCAGCACCTGCTTCAGGTCTGTGAACGACACGTTCTTGTCGATATAGAGTCCTTCCACCTGATGGAAGAAGCAGTGTGCGCGGGCTGTGATGGCCTCGTTACGATAGACGCGGCCTGGGCAGATCACTCGGATGGGAGCCGTGAGTTTACCGTCCTCAGTGTGCATGTGCTCCATCACTCGGGCCTGGACTGAAGAGGTGTGGGAGCGGAGCAGGATGTTCTTCGTGACATCATTCGGATGCTGAGAGACGAAGAAGGTGTCCTGCATATCACGGGCAGGATGGTCGGCAGCGAAGTTCATCTTCGTAAACACGTGGAGGTCGTCTTCCACCTCAGGACCGTCGGCCAGGACGAATCCCATACGGGAGAAGATGTCTATGATCTCGTTGGTGACGATGGTCAGCGGATGGCGGGTACCCAGTTTAATGGGGTAAGGCGTACGTGTCAGGTCGATGGCCTCATCAGAGGTGTCCTGTGTCTCGCACTCTTCGCGCAGTTGGTTGATGCGCTCCGTAGCCATCGTTTTCAGTTCGTTGATCTTCATGCCGACGGTCTTCTTCTGGTCGGCAGCCACTTCACGGAAGTCGTTCATCAGAGCCGTGATCTCACCTTTCTTGCTGAGGTACTTCAGGCGTAACTGCTCCACCTCCTCCGCATTTTTCGCACTCAGTTCCTGCACTTCTTTGAGCAGGTCGTCTATCTTGTCAAGGATACCCATAGAATTTACTATTTGACGATTTTAACTATATATTTCTTTGAAATTTGCGTGCAAAGGTACGAATAAGCGAGCGAAAAACCAAACCAAAACAAAAAAAATATCCTTTCTTGTGTATTTATATCTAAAATAATGTGTAATTTTGCAGAAAAATTAGAGAGAATCGTTGAAAACGAAGTTAAAAAGGGAATGAAAAAGTTTCTTTGGCCGACGCTGGTATGTATTCTGCTGACGTTTTCATGCACCGGAAAGAGAACGAACACAGATCAGGAAGAGCCTGCAGACACGGTGGCCGACTCCTCGCTGGTTGTGATTGAAGATACGCTGGAGCAGTTGATTACTGAGACACCGATGCCCAGGGCTGCCGATGCCTATTTTGATGACTTTGTCTTCAACTTCGCAGCCAACAAGCGCCTGCAGTTCGAGCGCATCATCTTCCCCCTGCGAGTGACCACTGTTGATGGCAAGACGACGATGACCGAGAAGTCGCAATGGCAGATGGAGCATCTGTTCATGCGGCAGGGCTACTACACCTTGCTCTTTGACGACGACGAGCAGATGTCGCACATGAAGGACACCGCCATCACGGAGGCTGTCGTGGAGAAGATTGTCCTAAAGAAGAATAAGGTGAAGAACTATTTCTTCCACCGTGTACGCGGTGCCTGGATGATGTACGAGATACGGGAGACTTCCATAGAGGAGAACGCCAACAGTTCGTTCCTATCATTCTACAAGCGCTTCACCTCAGACAGCATCTTCCAGGTGGAGAGTATCAACGAGACGGTTCAGTTTACTGGTCCAGACCCAGACGACGACTTCGCCGTGATGGAGGGTGTCATCACCCCAGATACCTGGGAGGCCTTTGCGCCGCAGTTGCCTGGCAAGGTGCTCTATAATATCGTCTACGGTAAGCCTGAGGCAGAGGGCAACAAGAAAATCTTCCTGATGCGAGGCGTGGCCAACGGCCTGGAGTTGGAACTGCGATTCAAGAAGGTCGGCGGCAAATGGCTGCTGACGAAAATGACAACGTAGATCTCATTGGACATTGAAGATTGAAGATTGAAAATTGAAGATTGAACATTGAAAGACGAGAGAAACTATAGTCTGAAAGAGCACAATACATTTGGCATCGACGCCAAGTGCAGACGGTTCATAGAGTTCGAGGATGATGAGGAGGCCTTCGAGGTGGCTGAGATCCTGAGGAAGTCGGCCCTACCTTATATTATAATAGGTGGAGGCAGCAATCTGCTGCTGACGAAAGACTTTGACGGCATCGTGGTTCGTTCTGGTGTCAAGGGCCATTACTTCGAAGAAGATTTCACCTGTGAACGGATGACCTGTGGCAGCGGAGAGGTGTGGGACGATATGGTGGCCACCAGTCTGCAGGCAGGGTACTATGGTATGGAGAACCTCTCGCTGATACCTGGTGACGTGGGAGCCAGTGCCGTGCAGAACATCGGGGCCTATGGCGTTGAAGCCAAGGACCTGATACTCTGTGTCTGGATGGTGGAGATAGCCACGGGAAAGCCTTGGATGATCGGCAATGAGGATTGTGAATACGGCTACAGACAGAGCCGTTTCAAGAAAGACTGGAAGAACCGTTTCCTGATTATGAGGGTGACATACGGCCTCTCAAGAACCTTCCGTCCCAATCTCGATTACGGCAATATCCGTCAGGAACTGGAGCGCAGAGGTATCACCGAGCCCACAGCCCAGCAACTGCGAGACATCATCATAGAGATCAGAAACGCCAAACTGCCTGACCCAAAGATCGAGGGTAATGCCGGTAGTTTCTTCATGAATCCCGTGGTCACCCGCCAGAAGTATGAGAAACTTGCGGCCCGGTATCCGCAGATGCCTCACTATAAGGTGGACTATCGACATGAGAAGATTCCCGCTGGCTGGATGATCGAACAGTGTGGCTGGAAGGGAAAGAGTCTTGGGCGTGCGGGTGTTCATGACAAGCAGGCATTGGTGCTCGTGAATCGTGGTGGTGCGACAGGCGCAGAGATTGTTGCCCTCAGTGATGCCATCCGCCAGGATGTGAAGGCCAAGTTTGACATTGATATCCACCCAGAAGTGAATATTATATGAAACTGACATTCTTAGGAACGGGAACATCATGCGGGGTACCAGTCATTGGTTGCCAATGTGAGGTGTGTCAGAGCCAGGACCCGCGAGACAAACGGACTCGTTGCTCTGCCCTTGTGGAGACAGACTCCACCCGTCTGCTCATAGACTGTGGCCCAGACTTCCGCCAGCAGATACTCCCGCAGCCTTTTCGTAAGATAGACGGCATCCTGATCACCCATTCCCACTACGACCACATGGGAGGCATGGATGACATCCGCCCGTACTGTCAGTTTGGCGAGATCAATGTCTACGCAGATCCCAAGGCCAAGGAGGCCATGCTTGAGATGTTGCCCTATTGTTTCGCAGAACATCGTTATCCAGGTGTGCCTGCCATCGGACTGCATGAGATCCTGCCGCATCACCCCCTGCATATTGGCGATTTTGACATCATGCCCATAGAGGTGATGCACGGCAAACTTCCTATCCTTGGCTATCGCATCGGACCGCTGACCTATATTACCGACATGAAATCTATCGAGGACACAGAGACGCCTTATCTCGACGGAACAGAACTCCTGGTGGTGAATGCTCTTCGCTTCACCAAACCACATCATTCCCATCAGTTGGTGGATGATGCGGTGGCTTTCGCCAGAAGGGTAGGAGCCCGCAGGACGCTGCTGATCCACATGTGCCACGATATCGGTCTGCATGCACAGGTCAACCGAATACTTCCTGAGGGAATCGAGTTGGCTTATGATGGTCTTTGTGTGACTATTTAGTGTAAAAAAGTGTTTATCCGATGGGTTTATAGTTAAAAAGTATTTAATAATAGCGTTTTTTTGCTATAAAACTTTGGAGGAAAGAAAAATCGACGTATCTTTGCAATGTGTTTTTCATAGTATTAGATTTAAGGTTAACAAAGGTTTGGGGTCGCAGCGGCGACCCATTTTTGTGTCCATACGTCTGAAAAACCTATGGAAGTTAATGCTTTTTCTTCGATTTCTTGGTGCTCTTCCCAAACAGACTACCGTAGTTCTTCATCAGTTTCCTGACCAGCAGGAAGGCATCAATGGCTGTGATGCTGTTGGCGATCAGCCCCGAGATGTACTCACCCTTGGTACTTCCTTCGCGCTTGACGAAAGTCTGGTTCCACAAGGTACTGAACTTGGCATTGTCTTGTTGTATTTCAGATGCGAGTTCTTCCTTACGGAGTCTGATCTCTTCAAGTGTGTGATACTGTCGCGTTGATTTCTTGACGGGAAGCATGCCAGTGGGGGGATTAGTTCATAAACAGACTGGCGAGAAACTTCACCAACGGTTTCTGAATCCAGTTCTTACGGAAGATAATAAACAGGAAGAATAAGAGCAGGTGCACGCCAGAGACAATGAGGAAGGCCTTGGCCATTCCGATCCATGTTGCCAGCCACCAGGCGATGGCAAAAGAGAGATACATCAGGACGGCGATGATGAACATGAAAAAGAGGATAGTCAAGGCGGTGGCCGTCAGCAGACGCACCACCTTGTCTATCACATCTAGTTTGACGTATTCCGACTGAAGCCCGAGATAGTGCTTGAGAACCTCTATCAGTTGGGCTATCGTCTCAACATTCTTGTCGCTGGACAGCATCAGGGAATTTTCGATTTACTGATTTTACAGATTTATTCTTCGTCAGTAACATCCTGGATGTCATCTACGAGGTCAACCACTTCCTTGCGGCTCAGTTTGATGTTGTGCTTCTTGAGAAAACCCTCTACGGCATCAGTGATTTTCACACGAGTGTCCTGTCCTTTCTCAGGGGCAACGAGAATGCCCAGAGCAGCGCCGGCGATGGCTCCACCGAGGAATGCGCTAAGATAACCTAAACTTTTCATACGCTTAATTAATTAAATAATGTATCAATAGATTTGTCAGTGCAAATATACAAAACTTTTCCTTTGTAAAGCAAAAAATGTGCATTTTTTTTCTAAAAAAGTTATGATTTGGCAGTTTTAACAAACTTTATGTGCCTTTTTTATCCGCATTTGCGCGATATTTTGTAATTTCGCAGCAAATTTAGATTAATATTTAATTCATAACAAATAAAAACTAAAAATGAAGAAGTACACACTTATCTGCATCGGTTTATGTGCAGCAATGGCTTTTACAAGCTGTAAATCTAGTGAGAGTGCCTACAAGAAGGCTTATGAGAAGGCAAAGCAGTATGACACCCAGACCGCCCAGCAGGAAGCAGTTGCCCAGGAGGCTGTGGTTGCTCCTGTGGAGGCAAAGCCCGTCACCCAGGCTCAGGTCGTCGACAATCTTGACAACATTTCTGTCCGTCAGGAGAGCGTACAACTGATTCATGGCAATGGCCTGAATGCTTTCAGTGTGGTGGTGGGTTCGTTCGGCCTTCTCTCCAATGCTGAGAGCCTCTACCAGCGTCTGAAGGATGCAGGTTATGATGCACAGGTGGTGAAGAATGAGGACAAGAACATGTATCGTGTTGTCGCCTCTTCCTTTGCTGAGAAATCCTCTGCTGTCTCCAGCCGTGATCAGCTTCGCAACACTTATCCCGATGCATGGCTCCTCTATAACGCACGATAAGGAGCGTTGAAGTGAGGATATTATCCATCGATTACGGTAAGAAACGTACCGGTTTAGCAGTCACCGATCCTCTTCAGATTATAGCAGGAGGGTTGGCGACTGTTTCAACATCGGAACTTTTTGACTGGTTGCAGGCCTACAGGGCAAAAGAGCCGTTGGAGCGGATCATCATTGGTGAGCCCCGTCAGCCCAACGGACAGCCTAGTGAGAACCTGCAACGTGTGCAGCAGTTTGTGGCCCGATGGCGTAAGGCTGTGCCAGAAGTGCCTATAGAGTACTATGACGAGCGCTTTACTTCCGTGTTGGCTCATCAGGCCATGCTCGATGGCGGGCTCAAGAAGAAAGCCCGACAGGACAAGGCTCTTGTAGACGAGATCTCTGCAACCATCATCCTGGAGGATTATCTCCGCAGCCGCAAATAATTTTCAATTTTCAATTATCAATTTTCAATAAAAAAGTGATCTTACCTATTTATATTTATGGTCAGCCTGTGCTGCGAAAGGTGGCCGATGATATTACTGCCGATTATCCGCAGTTGAAGGAACTGATTGCCGATATGTGGGACACGCTGGCAGAATCTGAGGGCATCGGACTTGCTGCCCCTCAGATAGGCAAGGCTATCCGTCTGTCTGTCATTGACCTTGATGTGATCTCGGACGATCTTCCTGAATACAAAGGATTCAGACAGGTCTTTATCAACCCGCATATCATTGAGTACGATGAGTCGAATACAGACACGTCGGAGGAGGGTTGCCTGTCTCTTCCTGCCATCCATGAGAAGGTGGTTCGTCCCACGCGTATTCATGTGGCATGGGACGATGAGAACTTCAACCATCATGATGAATGGATAGGGGGCTACCTTGCCCGCGTGATGCAGCATGAGTTTGACCATCTGGATGGGAAGATGTTCGTCGACCACATCTCTCCACTCCGTAAGCAACTTATAAAGAGTAAGTTACGCGCTTTGACTCAAGGACGTTACCGCTGCGGTTACAAGACCAAACCTGTTAGACATTGAAGATTGGAAATTGAATATTGAACATTAATGATGAGCAGGATACTAAAGAAGAAATGGATACTGTTGATCTTGTGCTTACAATGTTCAATATTCAATTTTAAGTCTTCAATTTGCTTTGCCCAGTTCAATACCGATCGTCTGGTGATGATCGGGCGTTCTGCCCTCTATTACGAGGATTACGTGCTGTCTATCCAGTACTTCAATCAGGCCATCAGCCAGAAGCCTTGGCTCTATGAGCCTTGGTTCTTCCGTGGGGTGGCCAAGTACTATCTCGATGATTATCGTGGTGCAGAGTCAGACTGCTCTGAGGCCATCGAGCGCAATCCCTATGTCACCAGTGCCTATGAGGTGAGGGCGCTCTGCCGGATCAATCAGAAGAAATATGCTGAGGCTGTCAGCGACTATGACCGTGCCTTGCGCTATGATCCAGAGAATCAGATCTACTGGTACAACCGTATCCTCTGTCTGGTCCAGAACAAGGATTATGACCATGCGATGGCTCAGATAGACTCGATGATCAGTCGCTGGTCCCATTATGCCAGAGCCTATTCCGTACAGGGTGAGGTCTATATGCTGCAGAAGGATACCGTGAATGCCATCAAGTCGCTCGACAAGAGTCTGGAGATAGACCCTTACGATGGCGGCATCTGGGCAGAGCGTGCCATTATCAGTCTGAGTCAGAAGAACTGGAAGGAGGGTGAGGAGTATCTCACGAAGAGCATCCGCCTGCTTCCCAGGCATGCCAGCAACTATATCAACCGTGCGATGGCCCGTTACAACCAGAACAACCTGCGTGGGGCTATGGCAGACTACGACACAGCCCTCGACATAGACCCCAACAACTTCCTCGGACACTATAACCGAGGTCTGCTTCGTGCCCAGGTGGGTGATGACAACCGCGGTATCGAAGACTTTGACTTCGTGCTGAAGTTAGAGCCCAACAACCTGATGGCCCTCTTCAACCGTGCCTTGCTGCTGGAGCAGACGGGCAATCTGCGGGCAGCCATCCGAGACTATTCGAAGGTGATAGAAGACTTCCCCAACTTCTGGTTCGGACTGGAGCACAGAGCCTCCTGTTACCGTCGCCTGGGGAATACCCGTCAGGCTGAGGTCGATGAGTTCCGTATCCTGAAGGCCCAGATGGACAAGCGCTATGGCAAGCAGCCACGACTCTCCCAGAAGCAGATGCGCCGTCGTAGTGATGAGGATCTGGAGAAATACAACCAACTGGTTGTTGCCGATGAGGAAGAGGTGGAACATGAGTATAAGAGTGCCTATCGTGGCAGGGTTCAGAACCGCAAGGCAGAATTGTCGTTCCTGCCCATGTATGGCCTCACCTTTACCCGCCCTGAGGATGATATCAAGACAGAGATGCCATACGAGGAGACGGTTGAGTCCTATAATGCCTCATCCCATTCCCGTCGTGTCTATGTGTCGTGTGACCAGGCCAAGGTGGATGAGGACCGCATGCGTCAGACCTTTGTCTATATCGACTCCCTCAGTACAGCCATCGATGCCACCAGGAATACCCGTGATGTGAAGCCGCTGCTCTTCATGCGGGCCATTGCCTATAGTACGATTCAGAACTTCGACAATGCCATTGATGACCTGAGCATCTGCCTGCAGATCGACTCCACCATGACACTTGCCCGTTGGCAGAGGGCTGTCTGTCAGGGGAAGATCAACGAGTTCAATGCCTCCCAGGGCACCAACATCGACCTCCAGACAGCCAATGTGCTGGGCGACCTCTCAGAGGCCATCCAGAGTTCTCCCCGCAACAAGTACCTATATTATAACAGAGGCAATCTTTATGCCCAGCGCCAGGATTACCAGCGAGCCATCGACGACTATACCCAAGCCATCTCCCTCGAGGAGCATCTGGCAGAGGCCTATTTCAACCGCGGGCTCGCCCTTATCTACCTCAAGCGCGAGGCTGAGGGCATTGCCGACCTGAGCAAGGCGGGTGAGTTGGGCATCTATCAGGCCTACAGCATCATCAAGCAGAAGAGGGAAAAGTAAAAGAATAGTTAAAAAACAGCAAGGTGGCAGCAAATTCTTCACTCTTCGCTCTTCACTCTTCACTTTTTGTAGTACCTTTGCAGGCAATTTCAAATTCAAACATATATTGTAGATATGATTAACATTACTTTCCCAGACGGATCTGTTCGCTCGTATGAGCAGGGCGTGACTGGTTTTCAGATTGCAGAGAGCATCTCTCCGGCTCTTGCACGCAGCGTTCTTTGCTGTGGAGTAAATGGTGAGACAGTAGAGTTGAACCGTCCTATCAATGAGGATGCGACGATAGCACTCTATAAGTGGGATGACGAGCAGGGCAAGCACACCTTCTGGCACACCTCAGCCCACCTTCTGGCAGAGGCGCTGCAGGAGTTGTATCCTGGCATTCAGTTCGGTTTCGGACCTGCCGTTGAGAATGGTTTCTTCTATGATGTGCTGCTGAAGGACGGCGAGAGCATCAAGGAGAGTGACTTCCCCAAGATTGAAGAGAAGATGAAGGAACTGGCTTCGAAGAAAGAGCCTGTGGTGCGTCGTGAGGTGCCCAAGGCAGAGGCTCTCAAGGAGTTTGCTGCCGATGGTCAGACCTACAAGTGCGAGCACATTGAGCAGGATCTCGAGGATGGTTCTATCACCACTTATACCCAAGGCCGTTTCACAGACCTCTGCCGTGGTCCGCACCTCGTGGATACTGGCGAGATCAAGGCCATCAAACTGACCTCCGTCGCTGGTGCCTTCTGGCGTGGTGATGCTACTCGTGAGCAGATGCAGCGTCTCTATGGTATCACCTTCCCCAAGAAGAAGATGCTCGACGAGTATCTCGTGATGCTGGAGGAGGCCAAGAAGCGTGACCATCGTAAGATCGGTAAGGAGATGGAACTCTTCATGTTCTCCGAGAAGGTGGGCAAGGGCCTTCCCATCTGGTTGCCGAAGGGTACAGACCTCCGTCTGCGTCTGCAGGACCATCTGCGTAAGGTGCAGAAGCGTTATGGCTATCAGGAGGTTATCACCCCGCATATCGGCGGCAAGAGCCTCTATGTCACCTCTGGCCACTATGCCCACTACGGACAGGATTCCTTCCGTCCCATCACGACCCCTGAGGAGGGCGAGGAGTATATGCTGAAACCCATGAACTGTCCTCACCACTGTGAGATCTTCGCCAACAAGCCCCGTTCCTATAAAGACCTGCCCCTGCGTATTGCTGAGTTTGGTACGGTCTACCGTTATGAGCAGAGTGGAGAGTTGCATGGTCTGACCCGTGTGCGCTCGTTCACTCAGGACGATGCCCACCTCTTCTGCCGTCCTGACCAGGTGAAGCAGGAGTTCCTCAATGTGATGGACATCATCGGTGTGGTGCTGACAGCCTTCGGTTTCAACTACGAGGCTCAGATCTCCCTGCGCGATCCCAACAACCACGAGAAGTATGTAGGTACCGATGAGGACTGGGCACTGGCTGAGAAGGCCATTGTCGAGGCTTGCGAGGAGAAGGGCCTGCACGCCAAGGTGGAGACAGGCGAGGCTGCCTTCTATGGACCTAAACTCGACTTCATGATCAAGGATGCCATTGGCCGTCGCTGGCAGTTGGGTACCATCCAGGTGGACTACAACCTGCCCAAGCGCTTCCAGTTGGAATATACTGACGAGGACAATACGAAGAAGACACCGGTGATGATCCACCGTGCACCCTTCGGTTCTCTGGAGCGTTTCTGTGCTGTGCTTATCGAGCACACCAGCGGTCACTTCCCCCTCTGGCTCACACCCGAGCAGGTGGCTATCCTGCCGCTGTCTGAGAAGTATAATGACTATGCCCAGGAGGTGTGCCGTCAGTTCAGCGAGGGTGGGGTGCGTGCCACCATCGACCTGCGTAATGAGAAACTGGGTCGTAAGATCCGTGACAACGAGTTGAAGCGCATTCCTTACATGGTCATCGTTGGTGAGAAGGAGGCTGCTGATGGTACCGTGGCTGTCCGTCCCCAGGGTGGTGGTGAGCAGAGCGTCAAGACCATCCAGGAGTTCATCGACGAGGTGAATGCCCAGGTCGCTGAAATGACCAAGGACTTTTGATAATGAAGAGTTTATAGTTTAAAGTTTATGGTTTATAGTTGATATGATTGGCGAGTAGTTAAATATTCTTAAAAGAGTATTCATCTATAAACTATAAACAATAAACTATAAACAAAATTTAGTAATTTTGCAGCCGATTTCTTAAAAAGGAGTGGATGAAGAATGACAATTTGAAGAATCAGTACCGCATCAATGAGCAGATACGAGTACGTGAAGTCCGCATAGTGGGTGACAATGGCAGTACCGTTGTGCCAACCCGCGATGCACTGAACATGGCCCGCGAGCAGGGTGTCGATCTGGTGGAGATCTCACCTAATGCCAACCCGCCGGTATGTCGTCTCATCGACTACTCCAAGTTCCTCTACCAGCAGAAGAAGCGCCAGAAGGAGATGAAGGCCAAGCAGGTGAAGGTAGAGGTGAAGGAAATCCGTTTCGGACCCCAGACTGATGAGCATGACTATCAGTTCAAACTCAAGCATGCCAAGGAGTTCCTCGAGGAGGGCAACAAGGTGCGAGCCTATGTCTTCTTCCGCGGACGCTCCATCCTGTTCAAGGAGCAGGGCGAAGTGCTGTTGCTGAGGTTTGCCAACGATCTGGAGGAAGTGGGAAAGGTAGAGTCCATGCCCTCGCTCGAAGGCAAGAAGATGTTCATCTACCTCGCCCCCAAGAAGGCCGGAACCAAGAAGCAGAGCCAGCAGGCCCGCGATCGTGAGGCTGCTGCAGAGGAAAAGCGGAAAGAAGACAAGGGGAAGGGTAGGGAGACTGCCAGCCTCGATGAGGCCAGCGCAGAGATGCCTGCCAACGGTGGACTCCTGGCCAATGCCAAGATCTCTGCCGATGCCCTGAAGAAACTGAAAGAAGCTGAAGAGGAATCATAAAGCTCAAAGCTCAAAGCTCAAAGCTCAAAGAAAAAAGAAGGTGGCGCGCCCGGTATATGCGTAGTCGCCGATTATTAATAACAATTTAAAATTAATGCCAAAAGTAAAGACAAACTCCGGTGCCAAGAAGAGATTCTCATTCACCGGTACAGGTAAGGTTAAGAGACGTCACGCTTACCACAGCCACATTCTCACGAAGAAGACCAAGAAGCAGAAGCGCAACTTGGTGGGAACAACACTCGTTGATGATTCCAACATGAAGCAGGTACGCGACCTGTTGTGTCTCCGTTAACCCTATTGTCGAACATTTAAAAGTAGAAAATTATGCCAAGATCAGTAAATCACGTTGCATCAAGAGCAAAGCGTAAGAGAATTTTGAAGCTTACCCGCGGCTACTTTGGAGCCCGCAAGAATGTTTGGACAGTAGCAAAGAACACCTGGGAGAAGGGTCTGACCTATGCCTATCGTGACCGTCGCAACAAGAAGCGCAACTTCCGCAGTCTGTGGATTCAGCGTATCAATGCTGCTGCTCGTCTGGAGGGCATGAGTTACAGCGTCCTCATGGGCAAACTCACCAAGTCTGGTATCGAGATCAACCGCAAGGTGCTCGCCGACCTGGCCATGAACAATCCCGAGGCTTTCAAAGCCATCGTGGAGAAGGTGAAGTAAATCAGACTTTTCCGTCGGATAACCAAAGAGAGCCCCTCAGCAGTCTGAGAGGCTCTTTCCTTTTTTGTTGTCCTTGATCTCTAAAGCACTATCTTAACAGCACTGTCTCTGTCTTGCCAGCCCTATCTGACAGCCCTGATGCAGCGGCCACTGAAGCGGTTGCTCGACAGTTTGCCTACAGACACAGAGGCATCCGAGAGATCAAACTCCAGGCACCAGGCCTTCGTGGGGATTGTCTCATAGAGGGTTGAAGTCCAGTAGTAGCCATAGACAGCGCGGAACTGCACGTCAGCATAGAAGCGGAATCCCGTGATGGGCAGGAAGATCGAGTTGCCCGTCTTCTTGCTGGTTACCTTATAGCCGTTCATGCCATCCATCGAAGTCCATTCCCAGGTGCAGTTGTCAGGGTTTATCAGTTCCTCATACTCATCCACCGTGGGCATGCGCCAGTCGCCACCCCAGTTCATGTGGGCAGCATCGTCGGCAGGCACCAACTGGGTCTTCCTGTCACTGTGCGAGTACTTGATCAGATACTCCGTCTTTGCGCGGCTCCAGGCATAGGTCTCCCACGAGTAGTACTCCTTGGGCTTGGTCTCACCCCAGGCGAAGTACATGCCATAGCCAGCCGGCTTCTTCGCACCCACATTCATGTTGGCCCACTTCACACTCAGACCCATGTCCACAGCCTCCACACCGTCGGGAGTCTTGGCTTCTGGTTCCGTTCCGTTCACCTTGGCCTGGCCCACTGTCCAGAGGGACATCACGGCCAGCATCGTCAGAAATAACTTTTTCATCTGTCCTGTTTTGGTGGCAAAGATACGAAGAAAATCCCAAACCGCCATATATTTTCGGAATTATTCTTGGAAGTCTCGGAAAATCTTCTTATATTTGCACTCGATAAACAATATTGCTGCCTATGACGACCCAGGAAATGACCCAGTTGATAGCCGAATACTTCAAGACGCAGCCCGTTCTGAAGGCTTGGCTCTTTGGCTCTTTCTCAAGAGGCGAGGAGCGTGAAGACAGCGATGTGGACATACTGATTCAAGTGGATCATTCGCAGCCCGTCGGCCTGTTCAAGTTAAGCGGCATGCACTTTGATCTGCAAGACCTGCTGGGCTTGCCAGTCGACCTGGTGACGGATAAGGGACTGATGGAGTTTGCCCGCCCCAGTGTTGACCGTGATAAAATCCTGATTTATGAGAGAGCTGCGTAAGGACAAGTTCCGGCTGGAGCATATACTTGAGGCAATCGATCGCCTGGAGACTCATGCTGGCAATCTGTCGCGTGAGGAACTCGAAAGTGATGTTTTGCGATATTATGGTATCGTCAAGAATATTGAGATTATTGGCGAGGCTGCCAACATGTTGTCATCAGCCTTTAAGGAAGCCCATCAGGAAGTAGCGTGGCGTGACATTGCCGGGATGCGCAACTTTCTTGTCCATGAGTATTTCAGAGTTGACAGCGACACAGTATGGGCCGTTATCCATTCTGAGATTGTTGAGTTGAAGGAACAAGTGTCCCGATTCCTTTCTGATACCGATTGGGAGAAATGGGAACAGAATAATGTAGAACCCTAAAAACAAACCGCCTATGGTGACATAGCAAAGACAAAAAGAAAGACAAAAGACTGGAACGTCCACTTTTGATTCTTGTTCTCGAAATTCGCCAAATTTCAAAACTACAATCAAGAACTTAAGTAGGTTGTTCAC
>ONPM01000053.1 GCA_900319715.1 uncultured Prevotella sp. | reverse complement strand
TAGCGGTGCTGCAGGCCACGCTGGCCTCGGAGGGAACGCTGCGGGCGGCTGAGTCGGAGGGGAAGTGCTCGGCGAAGATGCTGCGGTAGTAGTACTCCTCCTTGTTCTTCGGCGGATTGATGGGGAAACGCTCTGCGGCATGGGCCATCTGTTCGTCGGACACGGCCTGGGAGGTGATGTCCTTGAGGGTGTCGATCCATGAATAGCCTACGCCGTCGGAGAACTGCTCCTTCTGCCGCCAGGCCACTTCGTCAGGCAGGAGGTCGGCAAAGGCCTCGCGCACGATCTTCTTCTCTATCGTGGAGCCTGGGCACATCTTGGCCTCTGGATTGGTACGCATGGCGACATCGAGAAATTCCTTGTCGAGAAAAGGCACACGGCCCTCGACACCCCATGCCGACAGACTCTTGTTGGCACGCAGACAGTCGTAGAGATAGAGTTTTCCTAACTTGCGGACCGTCTCTTCGTGGAAGTCCTTGGCCGTCGGAGCCTTGTGGAAGTAGAGGTATCCGCCGAAGATCTCGTCGGCACCCTCGCCAGAGAGCACCATCTTGATGCCCATCGACTTGATGACGCGGGCCAGGAGATACATCGGCGTGGAGGCACGGACGGTAGTGATGTCGTAGGTCTCGATGTAGTAGATGACATCGCGGATGGCGTCGAGACCCTCCTGGATGGTATAGTTGATCTCGTGATGAACGGTGCCGATGTGATCAGCCACCAGACGAGCCTTGGCCAAGTCGGGAGCACCCTTCAGTCCTACGGCAAACGAGTGCAGACGGGGCCAGTAGGCCTTCGTCTTCGAGTCGTCCTCGATACGCATCTCCGAGTATTTCTCGGCAATGGCAGAGATGACGGAAGAGTCGAGGCCACCAGAGAGCAGTACACCGTAAGGCACATCAGACATCAACTGACGCTTCACAGCACTCTCGAGGGCGTCATGGATGTCCTGCACACTAGCCGTGTTGTCCTTCACGGCATCATACTGCATCCAATCGCGACGGTAATACCACTTCTGACCAGGGTCGACACTCCAATAATAGTGTCCAGGTTTAAACGGCTCGTAGCGCTCGCACTGCCCTTCGAGAGCCTTCAGTTCTGAGGCGACATACACAGTGCCATCACTATCATAACCAATATAAAGGGGTATCACACCGATAGGGTCGCGGGCTATGAGGAACTCGTCGCGTTCCTCATCGTAGAGCACGAAAGCGAAGATGCCGCTGAGGTCTTCGAGGAAGTCGATGCCCTTGTCACGATAGAGTGCGAGGATGACCTCACAGTCGCTGCCCGTCTGGAACTCGTACTGTCCGGCATAACGGCGACGTATCTCCTGATGGTTATAAATCTCGCCATTCACGGCCAGAACCTGTTTGCGGTCAGAACTGAAAAGGGGCTGTCCTCCGCTTTCTGGGTCGACAATGCTCAGTCGCTCATGGGCGAGGATGGCAGAGCCACCACAATAGATACCACTCCAGTCAGGTCCGCGATGACGGATCTTCTGACTCATTTTCAATGCCTTATCACGCAGAGCATGGGTCTGCTCCTTGACATTCAATATTGCTACAATTCCACACATATTCTTCTATAAACTTTAAACTGTAAATGTAATCATCTGTAAACTGTAAACCGTAAACTGTAAACTAAAGATATGACAGGTAGAGATAATTGGTCTGGGCAGGATATTCCGCAGCGAGGGTGTCGATCTGGTTGACAGTTGGCAAAAGGCCGAGTTCCTTACGCCATTTGCGGATGGTAAGGCCAGCCTGCTCAGGCTTCATGCGATTCTCCAAGCCTATCGCACGCCCTATCTGGAAGTCGGAGAAGCCGTAGACTTTGGCTGCGCGCAGCAGCGGGAACACCTCTGGCGACTGCAGATACTCCTTGAACTCGCTCGGTTCCATAAACTCAGAGACTTCCGTCAGTAGGGTCTGTTCTTTCAATTGCTCGTCGATATCGACGATACGCTTCAGTTTATGCAGAAACCAGCGGTCTATCATCGTCAACTGGTGTATCTGCTCTATACTATAGCCTATCTTCATGGCCTTGGACACTACAAAGATGCGCATGTCGGTAGGCTCTTTTAATTGACCATTGACCATTGACCATTGACCATTATTGGCATCCGCCTCCTTTTGCGCAGCAGAATGGTCAATGGTCAATGGTGAATGGTCAATGTCATCGTGGTTCTCCACAAAGCCGTGCATGCCTTGTCCAATCATGCGAAGGCCTTTCTGCAGGGCCTCCTCGAAGGTACGGCCGATGGCCATCACCTCACCCACACTCTTCATCGACGAGCCGAGTTCGCGCTTCACGCCGTGGAACTTGGTCAAATCCCAGCGAGGTATCTTCACGACTGTATAGTCAAGGGCTGGCTCGAAGAAGGCAGAAGTGGTCTTGGTGACGGAGTTCTTCAAATCAAAGAGTCCATAGCCCAGACCTAACTTGGCAGCCACGAAAGCCAGAGGATAGCCTGTGGCTTTAGAAGCCAGTGCCGACGAGCGGGAGAGACGGGCATTCACCTCGATGACACGATAGTCTTCCGACTGCGGGTCGAGGGCGTACTGCACATTACATTCACCCACGATGCCGATATGACGGATAATCTTAATGGCTAAGGCACGCAACTTATGATACTCGCTGTTGGTGAGTGTCTGCGACGGAGCCACCACAATCGATTCGCCTGTATGAATGCCCAGCGGGTCGAAATTCTCCATGTTACAAACGGTGATACAGTTGTCATACTGGTCACGCACCACCTCATATTCTATCTCTTTCCAGCCCTTTAACGACTTCTCGACCAGCACTTGCGATGAGAATGAGAAGGCCTCCTCGGCCTGTGCCAGCAGTTCCTCATCGTTGTCGCAGAAGCCAGAGCCCAGACCGCCGAGGGCATAGGCTGCGCGAAGGATTACGGGAAAGCCCAACTCATGGGCCGCCTTCTGTACCTCCTCAATCGTATTACAGGCCTCGCTCTTGATGGTCTTTACATCAATCTCTTCGAGACGTTTCACAAATAGGTCACGGTCTTCCGTATCGATGATGGCTTGTACGGGAGTACCTAATACCTTCACGCCATATTTCTCGAAGACCCCCTTCTCATAAAGCGCTACACCACAGTTCAAGGCCGTTTGGCCACCAAACGACAACAGAATCCCGTCAGGACGCTCTTTCTCTATCACACGCTCCACAAATTCAGGTGTCACGGGCTGGAAGTACACTGTGTCGGCCACATCCTTCGACGTCTGCACCGTGGCGATGTTGGGGTTGATGAGCACCGAGTGGATACCCTCTTCCTTTAAGGCTTTCAAGGCCTGGGCACCGCTATAGTCGAACTCGCCCGCCTGACCAATCTTCAAGGCACCAGAGCCGAGGAGGAGAACTTTCTTGATAGAGGTGAGAGGTGAGTGGTGGGAGGTGAGAGAATAGTTCTGCGGCTGAAGGTAATCTCTTACCTCTTGCTTCTTACTTCTCGCTTCTAAAAGAGAAACGAATTCGTCAAACATCCACTCTGTATCTGTAGGGCCAGAGCAGGCCTCAGGGTGGAACTGTGCCGACATCCAGGGCTTCGATTTATGTCTGATACCCTCGTTCGAACCGTCGTTCATATTCACAAATAGCGGTTCCCAGTCATCAGGCAATGTTGAACTGTCCACCGCATAGCCGTGATTCTGCGAGGTGATAAAACACTGTGTGGTGCCCACCCGCTGTACAGGTTGGTTATGTGAACGATGACCGTATTTCAGTTTGTAGGTCTTGGCGCCAGCGGCACGGGCCAACAACTGGTTACCCAAACAGATGCCCATAATAGGACGGATAGGAGACCTGCCCCCAACCCCTCCCTCAAGGGGAGGGGGGTAGTTACCTCTGGCAATTTCTGTATTCATAAACTGCCGGATGTGCTCCACCGTCACTTCACATTGTTCTGGGTCGCCAGGACCATTAGCCAGGAAGAGGCCGTCGAACTCCAACTGATTGAAGTCATAGTCCCAAGGTACGCGCACCACCTCGATACCGCGCTTGATCAGACAGCGGATGATATTCGCCTTCACGCCGCAGTCCACGAGGACGACCTTTTTTAGAGGTGAGAGGTGAGAAGTGAGAGGTGAGAGATTTGTCTCGGGGCGATAGGTGATCACCTCCTTGCAACTCACCTTCTCCACCCAGTTCACACTTCCGTAGTCCTGAAGGTATTCACTCCCTTCCCTTTTAGGGAGGGGATGGGGGAAGGTTTCTATTCTCCCCATCATTACGCCATGCTCTCTCAGCACCTTTGTCAGTCTTCGCGTATCGATGCCGGTAATGCCGGGTATTTTCTCGCGTTGTAGCCAGGCAGCCAATGATTCTTTGGCATTCCAATGCGAATAATTCTCGCTATAATCGGCCACAATCAGGGCCTTCGCATGAATCCTGTCGCTCTCCATAAACAAGGGCAGGCCATTGCTGTCCAAACCCGTATCCGGTACACCATAGTTGCCTATCAGCGGAAAGGTCGTCACTAGTATCTGTCCTGCATAACTGGGATCTGTCAGACTCTCAGGATAACCCGTCATGGCTGTATTAAACACCACTTCGCCCGCCGTGTTGCCGGCATAGCCGAACGAGCGACCCGTGAACACGGTTCCGTCTTCGAGTATTAACTTCGCTTCTGTCATGATCTTATAATTGTAACTTCAATACTTGTTCCACATAATTCACAAACGCCAGGTTCACCATGCGGATGCCGCCAGGGGTGGGGTAGTGGCCTGTGAAATACCAGTCGCCAGGATGCTGTGGACAGGCTTCGTGCAGTCCTTCGATGCTCTGGTACACCAGTTCGATAGGTGCTTGCATGCCCTCTGGGCGTAGCATCTCCACAATCTTACGGTTTATCTCATCCACCGTAAACGGCGCATAGATGGCCCGTACGAAGTTGGCTGTCATCGGCATAGCCTTACATGCCCGATAGGTCTCAGCGATAATCCGTTCCAGGCCTCTTTCCTTGATGAGTGCGATGGCGGCACGGAAAGCGCAGAGTTCCTCCAGATGCGACATGTCGATGCCATAGTAGTCCGGATAGCGGATCTGCGGCGAACTTGACACCATCACGATCTTCTTGGGGTGCAGACGGTCGAGGATCTTGAAGATGCTCTCTTTCAGGGTGGTGCCACGCACAATCGAGTCGTCGATAATCACGAGGTTATCCTCATAGGGCGTCAGCGAGCCGTAAGTGATGTCATACACGTGGGCGGCGAGGTCGTTGCGCTCAGAGCCGTTGGAAATGAAGGTACGCAGTTTGATGTCCTTCCACACCACCTTTTCTATCCTCACGTCGTGATCCAGCCTGCGCACGCCGTCAGTCATGCCGTGGAAAGCCACCTCGGCTGTATTTGGGATATACGAAAACACAGTATGCGCCACATCGCCATCGATGGACTGCATGATGGCTGGCGTGAGTTGCTCACCCAACCTTTTGCGCTCGACATAGATATCGCGGTCGGAACCACGGCTGAAATAGATGCGCTCGAACGAACACGCTGCCAACTTTTGTTCCGGCAGGATCTGTTCCAGGCCGCTCTCACCATTCTTGCGTACAATGAGCGACTGTCCGGGCCTCAGTTCATGGATGTCGTCGGCCTGTAGGTCGAAGGTGGTTTGAATCACGGGTCGCTCGCTGGCCAGCACCACCACCTCGTCGTCCTGATACCAGAACGCAGGCCGGATGCCATTGGGGTCACGAACGGCAAACATCTCGCCGCTGCCCGTCAGTCCGCACATCACGTAGCCTCCATCAAAGTGCGGCATCGTGGTCTTCAGGACATTGGCTATCTCTACGTGATGGTCTATGTAGTCTGTGACGTCCGTACCTTCCAAACCTGTCTTCTTAGCCTCACAGAAGAGCCGTTCCACCTCACGGTCCAGGCGATGCCCCATCAGTTCCAGCGTGATGTATGAGTCGCCGTAGATACGAGGTGACTGTCCTTGTGAGGTGAGGAATTGGAACACTTCGTCGATATTCGTCATATTGAAATTGCCGCACAGGCAGAGGTTCTTGGCCCGCCAGTTGTTCCTTCTGAGGAACGGATGCACATATTGCAGTCCATGCTTTCCCGTCGTGGAATAGCGCAAGTGCCCCATATAGAGTTGGGAATTGTAAAACTGGAAATCAGTTCTTCCGAATATCTCCGTGATGGCATCCTTGCCATCGGCTCTTTCGCGGAACATATACTCCATTCCGGCAGGAGCATCCAGGCTGACGCACGCAATACCAGCACCCTCTTGACCACGGTTGTGCTGCTTTTCCATCATCAGATAGAGTTTGTTCAGGCCGTAGCGGTTTGTGCCGTATCGCTGCTCGTAATAGGTCAGCGGTTTCAACAGGCGTATCATGGCCACACCGCACTCATGCTTCAGTTGCTCCATATCAGATACAAGCCTTAATAAACGACATAAACAGCGGATGTGGATGCAGCACTGTTGACGAATACTCAGGGTGGAACTGTGTACCGATGTACCACCGTTTTTCAGGTATTTCGACAATCTCCACAAGATGAGCGTCAGGGTTGATGCCTACGCACTTCATGCCTGCAGACTCATACTCCTCTTTATATAAATTATTGAACTCGTAACGATGGCGATGACGTTCCTTGATCAGCGTATCTTTGCCATAGGCCTCCCATGTGCGGCTGCCCTTGACGAGTTCGCAGTCATAGGCGCCCAGTCGCATCGTGCCGCCCAACTGTGTGATACTCTTCTGCTCCTCCATCAGGTCTATAACGTTTACTGGGTTATTCCTCCCCTCCTTTTGGGCGAGGGGTTGGGAGTTGGTCTCCCTCATCTCTGCACTGTTGGCATCCTGATAGCCCAGCACATTCCGTGCGAATTCGATGACCATCATCTGCATGCCGAGACAGATGCCGAAGGTCGGAACGTCGTGTGTACGCCCATATTCGGCGGCAACGATTTTCCCCTCGATGCCACGTTGCCCAAAGCCTGGACATATCAGCACACCCGCCATACCGTTTAGTTTGTCGGCCACATTCTGAGTATCGATCTCTTCGCTGTTGACGAAATGAATCCTGGTCTTTACATCGTTGTAGATGCCAGCCAGATTGAGACTCTCACGGATGCTCTTGTAGGCATCTTGCAGGTCGTATTTCCCTACCAGCGCCACATGAACCTCGCGAGAGGCTGTGCGCTGTTTCTCCAGAAAGTCGTGCCATGGTTTCATGGCAGGTGTCTCCCCAACGGGAATGCCTATCTTCCGCAAGATGGCCGCATCGAGTCCTTGCCGCTGCATGTTTACAGGCACTTCGTAGATACTTGGCATATCCTCGCTCTGCACCACGCACTCCAGATCGACATTACAGAAAGATGCCACCTTCAGGCGCATAGAGTCGCTGAGGTGGCGCTCTGTTCGAAGCACGAGGATGTCAGGCTGTATACCCATGCCCTGCAACTCCTTCACGGAGTGTTGTGTGGGTTTGGTCTTCAGTTCGTCGGCGGCCTTCAGGTAAGGCACATATGTCAGATGCACACATACCGCATCGCGCCCCAGTTGCCAGCGCAACTGTCGGATAGCCTCCATAAACGGCGCACTCTCGATGTCGCCAATGGTTCCTCCAACCTCTGTGATGACAAAGTCGTATTCACCCCTGCGGAGCATTCGCCTTTTGATCTCATCGGTGATGTGAGGAACGACTTGGATCGTTTTACCCAGATAGTCGCCGTGGCGCTCACGGTCGATAACTGTTTTATAAATGCGCCCGGTGGTGATGCTGTTGTCGCGTGTGGTATGAATACCCGTAAACCGCTCGTAGTGTCCCAGGTCGAGGTCGGTCTCAAAGCCGTCCTCCGTCACGTAACACTCTCCATGTTCGTAGGGATTCAGCGTCCCGGGGTCGATATTGATGTAGGGGTCGAACTTCTGGATGGTGACCTTATAGCCTCGTGCCTGCAGTAGTTTGCCGATTGATGCGGAGATGATACCCTTTCCCAACGAGGAAACGACACCTCCCGTGACGAATATGTACTTTGTATCCATAAAAAACGAATCTCTTTTATGGACTGCAAAATTAATCATTTCTCCAATTTCCACCAATGAGTTGTCCTGACTTTCAATTGTTAAAAAAGCCGTCAGATGACAAAATGTAAAGTATAGGAGGGCGCCGGCCCTCCTATCTCTTTCTTTTTGTTCCCAAACAGGATGTTCACACTGCAATGTGTCACAAGCCACATTCTCATCAGGGATGGCAGATCAACATAAAACCCCTCTCCTGTTCGAGTTGAGGAGAGGGGGGACCTGGCAAAAGATTAAGGTTGCAGCGTGAAACCGAGAACCAGGTATGCTTTCTGTGAACAGGGATTGCCCGTCACCTGTCCGAAGATGGGTATGGAGAACGAGTCGGTCACTTTAATGTCCTTAGTCGCTCGCAGCGACAGATTGGTGACAGCAAAGCCCGTTGTACCATATGATGTGGTGGCGAAAGGAACGACACCGGCCGTAGCAGTCCAGTCGACCGTAGCCAGTTTGAATGGGACGTTTGCCTCGAAATAACTACTATACGCGCGCTTACCATCCTTATTAAAACCATCATTGCCAGCGAAGTTTGTATACCAGGCGAGGGCGACAGGGCCGAAGTCATAGCCAACGGTGGCCTCAAATATATGGTTGGTTCCGTGGGCGTCATACTTGAAATAGCGGGCATCAGGATCAAGACCCACACTGAACCAGTAGTCAGTGATGCCGATATTGAAACCTCCAAGGGTATAGCCTAATGTCAGGTCGAACTCCTTCACGTCGTCAGGATTGGTCAGTCCATAACTGCCCCAGGCAGTCAGCGACAAACCTTTATATCCTATCCCAAGAGTTGGCTGAATGGCGACACTACCCAAGTCCTGGCCACGCCAAATATAACTACTGACAATATCGCCCTTAATCGTGGTCTCTATATCATTTTGAGCCATGGCGGTCATGCTCATGATCAGCCCCATAGCAAATAATACTATCTTTTTCATATTCCTTTTTCTTTTATAAACAACAATTATCACCATTTATTGTCCACCTATTACAATTAATTTAGTTGTAACAAGCCTCTCCATGCTCGTAGATATCCAGGCCTTCTTCCTCAATGCGCTTGTCAACACGCAGGCCGTGAGTGAACTTGATGCCGTAGAAGAGGGCGAATCCGCAGGCAGCAGCCCAGAGGTCAATCACCAGAATGCCGAAACACTCAGCACCGAAGAATCCCCAGCCGTGACCGTAGAAGGCGCCGTTAGAAGTAGACAGCAGGCCTGTCATCAGCGTACCCAGGATGCCGCAGACACCATGAACTGACGAGGCACCCACAGGATCGTCGATATGCAGCACGTGGTCAATGAACTCGATGGCATAGACCAGCACCAGTCCACAGACGAGTCCGATGATGACGGCACCCATCGGCGATACGAGATCACAGCCAGCCGTGATACCCACGAGTCCGGCCAGTACACCGTTCAGCGTCAGAGAGAGCGACGGTTTGCCATATTTAATATAAGTGAGGAACATCGTAGCCACACCACCGGAAGCAGCGGCGAGGTTCGTAGTCAGGAACACGTGCGAGATAGCCACACGGTTCACCTCACCGCTTGCAGCCAGTTGAGAACCGGGGTTGAATCCGAACCAGCCCAGCCAGAGGATAAACACACCCAGGGCAGCCATCGTCAGGTTGTGACCAGGGATGGCACGGCTCTTGCCGTCCTTCGAGTACTTGCCGATACGGGGACCGAGGGCCAGCGCACCAATCAGAGCCAGCACGCCACCCACGCTATGCACGATGGCAGAGCCTGCAAAATCGTGGAACACGTCGCCAAACGTCTTCATCATAAAGCCGTCGGCAGCATCGCTGCAAAGCCATCCGCCGCCCCACGTCCAGTGACCTTCGACGGGATAGATAATCAGAGAGATCATGGCGCTGTAAATCAGATACATAGAGAACTTTGTACGCTCAGCCATCGCACCGCTGACGATAGTGGCAGAGGTGGCACAGAAGACAGTCTCAAAGATCAGGAAACCCTCTACAGGCAGATCACCTTTGTAGAAACTCAGGTCACCCCAGTTCGGCATGCCGATGAAACCGCCAAGCACATCGCCGCCAAACATGAATCCAAAACCTAAGAAGAAGAACAGCAACGAGCCGAACATGAAGTCGACAAAGTTTTTCATCAGGATGTTGGCCGTGTTCTTACTACGCGTAAATCCCGCTTCACACAGTGCAAAGCCCGGCTGCATCCAGAAAACCAACATGGCTGCCAATAGCATCCATACAGTATCAAGTGATAATCCAATTTCATTCATATCCTAAAAGTTTTTGTGTTGTTATGTTATCCTTTATTTCTTGTCTCTCAGTACGGTGTCACCGTTTTCGCCTGTGCGAATCGACCATGTATCAATCATCTCGCTCACGAAGACGCGTCCGTCGCCAATCTCCCCCGTATGGGCTACCTTCAGAATGACCTTCACAGTAGGTTCAACCAGCGGATCGCGGCAGACGATGGTCAGTGCCACACGCTCTATCACATCCGTCGAATACTGCACGCCACGATAGATTCTCTCCTGACGGCTCTGTCCGATGCCGTGTACATTATGGTACTCAAACCAGTCGATGTCAGAGTTGAGCAAGGCCTCCTTGACCTCCTCAAACTTCGTCTTCCTGATAATTGCTTCAATCCTTTTCATACCTTTTTACCTTAATTAAATTAATACTAACTTGTTATCTTGAAAGCTTTCCGGCTGCAAAGTTACGGTGATTCTTGAAAATAAACCGTATTTATTTCCAACTTTGATACAACAAAATTAGGCAAAGTAACAAAGTGTAAACCAGACAAGTGAAAAGTCTTACAGTTTCTTTCCGTTTTGTCGTAAATTTGATGCAATTTTGTGCAAAATGTCATTTGTGTGCGGTCAACAAATAAAATAATGCAATAAAAACAATTGGTTTACTAACTTTTTGTATTACCTTTGCACCCGAAATCGAGATAAAAGAAAGATTAAGTTAGGATAATATGACAAAAAGTGAGCTAAACGGACTGTATCAGCCACAATATGAGCACGACGCTTGCGGCGTAGGCATGGTGGTGAACATAAACGGCAGCAAAAGTCACGAACTGGTGGATCAGGCACTGCGTGTGCTGGAGAACATGGAACACAGAGGTGCCGAGACCAGAGACAAGACGGGCGACGGTGCAGGTATCATGGTGCAGATTCCCCATGAGTTCATTCTGTTGCAGGGCATCCCTGTTCCCGAAAAAGGAAAGTACGGCACGGGACTGGTGTTCCTGCCAAAAGAAGAGAAGGCGCAGCAGGCGATTCTGAGCGTGATGATCGAGGAGATTGAGCGCGAGGGGCTGCAGTTGATGCATCTCAGGGCCGTGCCAACGAATCCTGAGGTACTGGGTGTTGGCGCCCGTGAGGTGGAGCCTGCAATCAAGCAAGTGTTCGTGACGGGCGTTTCCGAAGGGGCAGTACCGGTATTTGAACGTATATTATATAAGGTACGCAAGAGAATTGAAAATCGCGTGGATAGCGAGGATTTCTACATCTGCTCGCTCTCGAGCAAGAACATCATCTATAAAGGCATGCTGACCAGCGGCCAACTGCGTCGCTATTTCCCCGATTTGTCGAACGATTATTTTACGAGCGGACTGGCACTGGTACACTCGCGCTTTTCGACTAACACATTCCCCAAATGGAAACTGGCCCAGCCCTTCCGTCTGTTGGCACATAACGGTGAGATCAACACCATCCGCGGCAATCGAGGTTGGATGAAGGCGCGAGAGAGTGTGCTCTCAAGCGAGGCCCTGGGAGATATCAAGGACCTGCGGCCGATTGTGCAGGAGGGCATGAGTGATTCTGCCAGCCTCGACAACGTGTTCGAGTTCCTGATGATGAGCGGCCTGTCGCTGCCACAGGCGATGGCGATACTCGTTCCTGAGAGTTTCAATGACAAGAACCCGATCTCTGAGGACCTGAAGGCCTTCTACGAATACCACTCTATCCTGATGGAGCCGTGGGACGGTCCTGCTGCCCTGTTGTTCTCTGACGGGCGCTATGCCGGCGGAATGCTCGACAGGAACGGCCTTCGTCCCAGCCGCTATACTATCACCAGACAAGGCATGATGGTGGTGGCCAGTGAGGTAGGTGTGATGGACTTCGAACCTGGCGACGTGGTTAGCAAGGGACGCTTGCAGCCTGGAAAGATCCTGCTCATCGACACGCAGGAAGGAAAGATTTACTACGACGGTGAGATCAAGGAGCAGTTGGCGAAGGCACATCCTTACCGGGAGTGGCTCTCAGAGAATCGTGTGCAGTTGGAGAAACTGAAGAGCGGACGTAAGGTAGACAACTCAGTAAGCAACCTTGAGCAGAAACTCGTCACTTTTGGCTTTGGTCAGGAGGATATTGACAAGACCATCGTCCCGATGGCCACAGCCGGTCAGGAGCCTGTAGCCGCCATGGGTAACGACACGCCACTGGCGGTCGTCTCCGATCGTCCACAGGTGTTGTTCAATTACTTCCGTCAGCAGTTTGCTCAGGTTACCAACCCTGCCATCGACCCCATTCGTGAGGAACTGGTAATGAGCCTGACAGAGTACATCGGCGCCGTAGGCACCAACATTTTGACGCCCGACGCATCGAACTGTAAGATGGTCCGGCTGCCACAACCTGTTTTGACCAACACACAACTTGATATATTATGTAACATCCGCTACAAGGGATTTAAAACCCAGAAACTCGCTATGCTCTTTGAGATAGCACAGGGCGAAGAAGGATTACGTAAGGCTCTCGACGACCTGTGCCATCAGGCTGAGGTGAGTGTTGACGAGGGTGTAAACTACATCATCCTCTCTGACCGCGACATCGATGATACCCATGCGGCCATCCCAAGTCTGTTGGCTGTGAGCGCCGTTCATCATTATCTTATCAGCGTGGGCAAGCGTGTGCAGACCGCGCTGATAGTGGAGAGTGGTGAGATTCGCGAGACGATGCATGCGGCGCTGCTGCTGGGCTATGGTGCCAGTGCACTCTGTCCATATATGACATTCGCCATCCTCGATGATCTGGTAAAGAAAGGAAAGATTCAGGAGGAGTACGCCACGGCAGAGACCCACTACATCAAGGCTGTGGATAAGGGCTTGAAGAAGATTATGAGTAAGATGGGTATCTCGACGATCCGTTCGTATCGTGGAGCCAAGATCTTCGAGAGCATCGGACTGAGTGAAGACTTGCTGCGCCGCTATTTCGGTACTGAGGTAAGCACTATCGGCGGCATCGGCCTGAAGGAGATTGCCCGCGACGCTATCGCCTTGCACGATGAAGCATATCTCTCACCTCTTACCTCTCACCACTCACCTCTAAAAAACCACGGCCAGTTCTCGTGGCGCAAGGATGGCATCAAACATGCATGGAACCCCGAGACGATTGCGAAACTGCAACTGGCTTGTCGACAAGGAGACTACGAGAAGTTTAAAGAGTGGTCCAAACTTGTCGATGAGAAAGAAGACCCCATCTTCCTCCGCGACTTTCTCTCCTTTAAGAAGGTATCAACTCCCCTCCATAACAGGGAGGGGCAGGGGGGAGGGTCTCCCATATCTATTGACGAGGTGGAGCCTGTGGAGTCGATTGTGAAGCATTTCGTCACCGGCGCCATGTCATTCGGCGCCCTGAGCATCGAGGCCCATGAAGCATTGGCATTGGCCATGAATAAACTGGGCACACGCAGCAATACGGGTGAGGGCGGCGAAGACAACGCCCGCTATCACTCAGAGGTAGATGGCGTTAGCCTGAGTTCAAAAACCAAGCAGATTGCCAGTGGACGTTTTGGTGTTACAGCCGAGTACTTAGTAAATGCTGAGGAGATACAGATTAAGGTGGCGCAGGGTGCGAAGCCCGGTGAGGGCGGACAGTTGCCTGGATTCAAGGTGAACGAGATTATTGCAAAGACGCGCAACGCCATCCCCGGCATCTCGCTCATCTCCCCGCCGCCCCACCATGACATATATAGCATCGAAGACCTGGCGCAACTTATCTTCGACCTCAAGAATATCAACCCCACGGCTGCCGTGAGCGTGAAACTAGTGGCCGAGAGCGGCGTCGGAACCATTGCCGCCGGTGTGGCCAAGGCCAAGGCCGACCTCATCGTGATCAGCGGAGCCGAGGGTGGTACGGGTGCAAGCCCCGCCTCAAGCATGCGCTTTGCAGGCATTTCCCCAGAAATCGGTTTAGCAGAGACTCAGCAGACGCTGGTACACAATGGATTAAGAAATCAGGTGCGTCTGCAGACCGATGGACAGTTGAAGACCGCCAAGGATGTAATCATCATGGCGATGCTTGGTGCCGATGAGTTCTCGTTCGGCACGTTGCCGCTGATTGTCTTAGGCTGCGTGATGATGCGCAAATGTAACACGAACACCTGTCCGATGGGTGTGGCCACTCAGAACCCGGAGTTGCGCAAACACTTCGAAGGTCGCGCTGAGTACGTAGTGAACTTCTTCACGTTCCTCGCTCAGCAGGTGAGGGAATATCTGAGCGAAATCGGAGTGCACAGCCTGAAGGAAATCATTGGGCATACGGAACTGATAGAGGTCAATACTGCTAATGCCACCGACAAGCAAAAGACCATCGACTTCACTCGACTGCTGCACAGGCCCGAAAGTGAGAAGGCGCTCTATTGGGACCGTGGCGCCTACACCAAAGTGAGCGGTGTGAAGGATGAGGAGATCATCCGTGCCGCCCAGAAGGCGATCGACAGTGCAGAAGAGGTGACGCTTGACTACACCATCAAGAACACTGATCGTGCTGTCGGAACGATGCTTAGTGGCGTGATCGCCAAGCGGTACGGCGAAGCAGGTCTGCCCGACGCTACAATCAAAATCAAGTTCAAAGGCTCCGCCGGACAGTCGTTTGGTGCCTTCGCCGTACGCGGGCTCGACATCCGGCTGGAGGGCGAGGCCAACGACTATTTCGGCAAGGGCCTCTCCGGCGGGCGCATCTCGATTCTGCCGCCTGCCAGGAGCAGTGAGGAATTCCACGCCGAGGATAATATCATCGCTGGAAACACGGGGCTCTACGGCGCCACCAGCGGAGAACTCTATATCAATGGTAAAGTGGGCGAGCGCTTTGGTGTGCGTAACTCGGGTGCCATCGCTGTCATCGAGGGCGCCGGCGACCACTGCTGTGAATATATGACTGGTGGACGTGTGGTGGTGCTTGGGAAAACGGGTAGGAACTTCGCTGCTGGTATGTCAGGAGGTGTGGCCTATGTCTACGACCCTGACCATACCTTTGACTTTTTCTGCAACATGGATATGGTGGAACTCTCGCTTGTCGAGGACAGTGTCTCACGCAAGGAGTTGCTCGAACTCATCCGCCAGCATTATCTGCACACGGGTTCGGCCCTCGCCGGAAGGATGCTCGACGACTGGCACCGATGCATCGAGGACTTCATACAGGTGGTGCCCATCGAGTACAAACGGGTGCTTGAGGAGGAGAAAATGGCGCGTCTGCATGAGAAGATCGCCGATATCCAAAGGGATTATTAATGTTCAATGTTCAATCTTCAATGTTCAATCAATAAAATGGGAAATCCGAAAGCATTTTTAGAGATACACCGTCAAGAGGCGGGTTATCGTCCGATTCACGATAGAATCCACGACTTTGGCGAGGTGGAACAGACGCTCAACACTCACCAGCGCCGTGAACAGGCTTCACGCTGCATGGACTGTGGCGTACCGTTCTGCCACTGGGCCTGTCCATTGGGCAACAAGGCTCCTGAATGGAACGACGCCCTTTATAAAGGAGACTGGGAACTGGCATATAGGCTGCTGTCGAGTACCAACCCTTTCCCTGAGTTCACCGGCCGCATCTGTCCGGCGCTCTGCGAGAAGGCCTGCGTGCTCAACCGCTTCAACCACGAGCCGACCACGAACCGCGAGGACGAGTGCGCCATCATCGAGGCCGCCTTCCGCGAGGGCTATATCCAGCCGCGAGTGCCTGTGAGAAACGGGAAGAAGGTTGCCGTGATTGGTTCTGGTCCTGCCGGACTGGCTGCCGCCAATGCTCTCAACCAGTTGGGATATGCAGTTACTGTCTTCGAGAAGAATGAGGCGGCAGGTGGGTTGCTGCGCTACGGAATCCCCAACTTCAAACTCAACAAGGCCATCATCGACCGTCGCATCGCCGTGCTCGAGGCCGAAGGCATCGAGTTCCGGATGAATGAAGAGTTAAGAGTGGAGAGTGAAGCGCTCTCAGAATTCGCCGCCATCGTCATCGCCACCGGCACGCCTACAGCCCGTGATCTGAAAGCCCCAGGCCGCGAACTCAA
>ONPM01000048.1 GCA_900319715.1 uncultured Prevotella sp. | reverse complement strand
GAATTGGGATGAGTTAAGATGAATTGGGATGAAGTGAGTTGGAAAAAGGTTGTAATTTTGTAGGCGGAAAGGGACAGAAGCCGAGGGAGAGGAATGAAAGAGGCAAAATGAAAAGCGCCATCATTAAGCCGTTGTTCAGCATGTTTTTCGCACTTTTTTCGCCTTGACATGACACGTATGACAACCGTTCAAACGGGTGTCATGCAAATCGCGCAGGTGTCATCACAACTCGAGGCGAAAAACATGAAATTTGTTGGAATGAGCCGAAAACCGCCGTAACTTTGCATCGTCAATCAGAACAAACGAAACCAGTCAAACCTGATTCGACACCGATCTTTGACTTACTGATACAGAATAAATATAAATAAGGGATAAAGACCCCAGCACCTCCGAGGTGCTTACCCCATCAGCCTCGCCCTGACTGACCAACAAAGGGCAAAACAAAAAACAATTTGAACATTAAAATAAAAAAACAAAAGAGAATAATAAACCCAAATCAGTCTAACGACCGATTTGGGTTAAAGTGTTAAGTGATGTTTGCGTAAGTTTACTTGAACAGGCTCTGGGCCATCTGATAGAGGCAGCGGCGCCAGGTGAGGAACTCGTGGGCCGTGCCCTCGGAGATGAGACCCTCGGCGTTGTAGCCTGCAGCCTTCAGGTCAGCGACGCTCTTGTTGATGCCGTCGGGATTCTCCTTGTCACCACAACCCTCGAAGATATACTTCACCACCTTCGGATCCTTGATCTCATCGGGAGCATACTGGCCGCCAGAGAGCAGACCCCAGTAGCCGAACACCTCGGGACGGCGCAGGGTGATGAGTTTCGTCTCCATACCACCCATCGAGAGACCAGCCAGAGCACGGTTCCACTTGTCGGGCTTGGTGAGGAACTGCTTGTCAATGACGGGCATGAGTTCGTCGATGAGCAGTTTCTCGAACTCCTCGGCGGTGAACTTGCCGATGGTGCCGAACTTGAAGTCGTTGGTCAGACCATAGGCCATCACGACGATGAAGGGCTTGATCTTGCCGTCGGCAATCAGGTTGTCCATGATGATGCCGGCCTTACCCTGTACGGGCCAACTGGTCTCGTTCTCACCCCAGCCGTGCTGAAGGTAGAGGACGGGATAGCGAGTCTGCTCGAGTTTGCCGTTCTTGCCCTTTACGAGTTTGCCGTAGCCACTGGGCAGATAGACATTGGCAGTCTGCATCTTGCCTGTGCTCTCAGACCAGAAGTTCACCTGCTGGATGTTTCCGTGAGGAATGTCCTTGCGCCAGGCGTAGAAGTCCTGATCGGGAGCGGGAATCTCGATACCGCTCTCCCAACGGCAGGAGCCGAAGTAGTTGTGAGTGCCGGGATCGTTGAACACACCACCGTCGATGGTCAGGTGGTAGTAGTGGAAGCCAGGATCCATCGGACCCTCAGTGGTGCCTGTCCACACGCCGTCCTTATCCTTGCGGAGCACGGTGCCACCACGACCGCCGAGGCCGAGGCTGACAATGACAGACTTGGCATCAGGAGCCACCACGCGGAAGCGGGCGAAGCCCTCGCTGTTCACCTGCGGATACTCCTGTCCGGGCTGGTTCATGGGGTTGGGTACCCAGTCGTCCTTCGGCACGCGCTTGTCAGCAGCAGCGTCGAACTCGCGGATGATCTGGAGTGAGCGCTTGGCCTTGAAGTTCTCATCGAAGGGAAGCGGATGGTTGTTCACACCCAGCCACGAGTCCTTGTCGCTGAGGTTCCAGAAGGTCACGTTCTTGATGACGTCAGCGTGCTTGCGGAACACCTTGAACAGACGTGCGTACTGGTCTTCCTGTAGGGTGCCGATATAGGGAGCCTGAGGCTTGGCCTCGCCACGGGCGAACATCAACTGACCACCGCTCTCGGTATTGGTACGGAGGTCGAGTTCGGTGATGTGGATGATGTTGACAATCTCCTTGAAGCGGTTGATGGCCTTTTCAAGTTGCTCCTCATCGGGGAAGTAGATGTTGTAGTGGCCCTGCATGCCGATGCCGTCGATGGGCACACCAGCGTCCTTCATCTTCTTCACCATATTGTAGATACGCTCGCGCTTGCCGTTGTCGACACAACTGTAGTCGTTGTAGATCAGCACGCCAGTGGGATCAGCCTCACGGGCGAACTCGAAGGCCTTGGCGATGAACTCGTCGCCGCAGAGTTTGAAATGACGGCTCTGGCGATAGGGGCTGGCAGGAACCATCTTACCGTTGACGAACTCGAACGGACGGCCGTCGTCGGCCATGGCCTCGTTGACCACGTCCCAGGCATAGATTCTTGTCGGTGAACATCCAGTCGGCAAACTGGCTGTGCCAGCAGAGGCAGTGGCCACGCATCTTGATACCGTTCTCACGGCAGAAGTTGGCGATGCTGTCGGCTAAGCCGAAGTTCCAGACACCCTCTTTCGGATGAATCTCGCCTGGTTTCCAGGCGTTCTCGGCGGTCACGCTGTTGAACTGCTTCTTGATGATGGCAGTCTGAGCGGGATCAGAGATGTTGGTCTTGTTGACGGCTACGCCAATCGTGAAGTAGTCCTTGTAGGCATCTTTGAGTCCGGGGCCTGCTGAATAGTCAACGGGACGTCCCCATTGTGCCATGGTTGGTAAGATGCTCATGCATACGAGCACCAGACCTGTAAAGAATCTTTTTTTCATACTGTTAATTAAATAAAGATTAATGTGTTATTGAATGGTTACTGTTAATTTCTTCAGGTCCTTGTCCTGCGAACTGTTGCCATAGAGAATCTCGTAGGAGCCGGGCTTGGTACGCATGGTGTTGGTCTCGGCGTCCCAGAACTCGAAACTCTTCTTGTCGAGGGCGATGGTAGCCGTGGTGGCCTGTCCCGGATTCAGTTGCACCTTCTTGAAACCTCGGAGCGACTTCAGCGGACCTTCTTTGTCGGCGAGGTCGCGGATATAGAGTTGTACGACCTCGGCACCCTGGCGGGCTCCTGTGTTCTTAACGGGCACGGATACGGCGAAGCCTTCATTTCCGGGAGTACCGGATGTGGCGGCTTCTCCCACCTCGAAGGTGGTATAACTCAGGCCGTAGCCAAAGGCGAAGAGCGGATCGTTGAAGTAGCGGTAGGTGCGGCCTTTCATCGAGTAGTCCTCGTAGTCGGGCAACTGCGACGAACTCTTATAGAAGGTCACGGGCAGTTTGCCAGAGGGGTTCACGTCGCCGAAGAGCACATCAGCCACGGCCGTGCCACCCTCCTGACCCGGATACCAGGCCTGTACGATGGCGTCGCAGGCCTCCGTCTCAGGCAACAGGGCGATGGCAGAGCCTGAGCAGCAGACGAAGATCACCTGCTTGCCAGCCTCTTTCAGGGCCTTGAGGAAGTCGCGCTGTACCTTCGGCAGTTCGATGTTCGTGCGGTCGCCGCCTTTGAAGCCGTCGATGTCGACGGGCATCTCCTCACCTTCGAGGCTCGGGGCGATACCTCCTACGAAGATCACCTTGTCGATGCCCTTCAACTGGGCGATGGTCTGCTGGTAGTCGATGGACAGTTCGCGGGCGATGTTGATCTTCAGGTCGGCATTGTAGGTATGGACGTGTGAGAAGCGTACCTCGATGTTGTAACTCTTGCCCTTCTCAGCCTGGATGGCCACGCGGTTGGGGGTGGTGCGCCAGATGTGGTGCATGAACTTCCGCTCGCCGTCGATGTAGAGTTCGAAATGGCCTGTACCGTCGACGTTCACCACATATTCGCCTGCTTCCTTCGGGGTGAAGACGGTCTCGTACTTCGCGGAGAAGTCCTCGAGTTGTACGCCTGGGGCGAAGTTGTGCATGCCGAAGGTGGTGACAGCCAGCGGGGTGGTATAGTATTGTGTGGAGACGGGCTTGCCCTCCATCTTGCGGTTGTTCCAGAAGGTGCCCTTGAGGCCTTTCTTGCCGTCGGGGGCGACGCAGTCAGTGGCCATGAGACACTCCATCACCTTGTCGTAGGTCAGGTCGCAGCCGGCTTTATAGAACAGTTTCTTCTGCTTGGCCTTGACGCCGTCGAGGATGGTGATGGTCTTATTGGGCGTGCCGTTGTAGTTGCCCCACATCATCGGGGTGTTGTCGGCATTGGGGCCGATAATGGCAATCTTCTCCGCATTCTTCTTCAAGGGCAGGATGTTGCCTTTGTTCTGAAGCAGCACGATGGTCTGACGGGCCATGTCGAGCGACAGTTGGGCTGAAGCCTTGGTGGACATGGCGGAGTAGGGGATCTTAGACCACTCCACGAGTGAGGGGTCGTCCATCTCACCCAGGTCGAAACGTCCCTCGAGCAGACGGATCACGTGTTTGTCGACCTCTGCCTCGGTGATGAGTCCGCGCTTCACGGCCTCGGGGATGCTCTTGTAGGCATAGCCGAATCCGCACTCTACGTCTGTGCCCGCTATCGTGGCCTTGGCAGAGGCGGTGACAGGCGAGGAAGAACTCTTGTGAGAGGTGTAGAAATCGCTGACGGCACCGCAGTCGCTGACCACGAGGTACTCAAATCCCCACTCGTCGCGGAGGATGGTCTGCAACAGACGGTTCGAGCCGCAGCAGGGATCGTCGTCGAGACGCTGGTAGGCGCACATCACCTCACGCACCTTGGCATCCTGCACCAGGGCCTTGAAGGCGGGCATGTAGGTCTCCCAGAAGTCACGGGGCGAGACGTTGTTGACATTGGCCGTGTGGCGGGTGTACTCAGGGCCGCTGTGTACGGCATAGTGCTTGGCACAGGCCCAGAGTTTGCGGTACTTCGCATCCTCAGGTCCCTGCAGGCCACGAACCACCTGCACACCCATCACACTCGTCAGATACGGGTCTTCGCCGTAGGTCTCCTGTCCGCGTCCCCAGCGGGGGTCACGGAAGATGTTCACGTTTGGCGTCCATACCGAGAGACTGTGGAACTTCTCGTCCTCGCCGTTGAGGTCGTGCATACGGTGGTTGTACTGGGCGCGGAACTCTGTCGAGGCCACGTCGAAACAGTTGTAGAGCAGGTCGGGGTTGAACGACGAGGCCATGGCCACAGGCTCTGGGAACACGGTGACATTGCCCATGTTCGCTGCTCCGTGGAGAGCCTCGCTCCACCAGAAGAACTTCTTGATGCCGAGGCGGGGGATGGCAGGACTCTCGTCGAGCATCAGCATGGCCTTCTCATCAAGGGTCAGACGACTGCAGAGGTCCTTGGCGCGCTCCTTGGCGCTCAGATGAGGATTCTGATAAGGAAAATTCTGTGCCGACAACTGAAGGCCGGCACAGAAACAAATGATAGTTGATAATAAGCGGTAATTCATATACGGGAATTTAACGCCGCAAAGTTACGAATTTTTCCGGCATTAAATATTCCCATTTGTAACAAATACTTTTGCATAAGTATCATTGACATTTTTTAGGCCTGTAGGCGTGGCTGTTTACTGCTTGCTGACGGTGATTACCTGCCCTGGCGTGGTGTCGATATCGTACTCGAAGACCTCCTTCAGCGGCACCAGCGGCAACTCCTTCAGTTCAGGTGAGTGGAGGGGTGAGGGAATCTCTGGCGACGCAAACAGGGGGTTGGGACAGGCTCCGGAGGCCTTGCGCAAACCATTGCCCTGCAGGGGGACATAGGAGCGCAGACGCAGGGTGCCACCAATCTTCGACGTGATTGTGGCCTGTCGCAGTTTGCCCTCTGCCCACGCCATATCGACGGTGAAGGCACCACGGGCCTGCAGACCTTTCACTTCACCCTCGCGCCAGTCGTCAGGCAGGGCGGGGAGCAGGTGGACGGCGTTGTCGTGGCTCTGCAGGAGCATCTCACAGACACCTGCCGCACAGCCGAAGTTGCCGTCGATCTGGAAGGGCGGATGGGCGTCGAAGAGGTTGGGATAGGTACCGCCACGGGGTCCCCATTCGGTGGTGTAGGGAATCATGTTCAGCATGTTCTTGATGATGCGGAAGGCATGGTTGCCGTCGAGCATACGGGCCCAGAAGTTGATCTTCCAGCCGAGACTCCAGCCCGTGGCCATGTCACCACGCTGGTTCAGGGTGTTGGCGGCGGCGGTGAAGAGGTCGGGGTGGGAGTATGGCGAGATCTGGTTAGAGGGATAGAGGCCGTAGAGGTGGGAGATGTGACGGTGCTCGTCCTTGGGGGCATCGCCGTCCTGCATCCACTCCTGCAACTGGCCGTAGCGGCCTATCTGCATGGGAGGGAGTTTTGAAATTTGAGTTTTGAGATTTGAGATTTGAGATTGGTCTTTGCCGAGGACTTTGGCGGCGGCGAGGGTCTGCGAAAGCACGTCGAAGACGATCTGATTGTCCATCGTCGAACCAGCGGTGACGGTGGTGTTCTTGCCCACAGGACCGTGTTCGGGCGAGACGGTGGGCGCGGTGACGAGCCAGCCTGCGGCCTGCTTGATGTAGCCGTCAGCGGGGTAGGGCGTCAGATAGTCGGTCAGGAAGTCAGCGGCGCCCTTCATCACGGGATAGTATTCTTCCAGGAACTGCTTGTCGCCCGTGTAGAGATAGTGTTGCCAGAGGTGGGTCGTCAGCCATGCCCCTCCTGTGGGGAACATGCCCCAGGGGGTACCATCGACAGGTCCTGCGATGCGCCAGAGGTCGGTGTTGTGATGGGCTACCCAGCCACGACAACCGTACATCTCCTGGGCTGTCTTCGCTCCCGTCTCACTCAGGTCGCGGATCATCGAGAAGAACGGCTGCTGCGTCTCGGCGAGGTTGCCCACGAGGGCAGGCCAGTAGTTCATCTCGGCATTGATGTTGATGGTGTATTTCGAGTCCCACGGGGCGTCTTTCTTGTTGTTCCACACGCCCTGGAGGTTGGCAGGCTGTCCGCCAGGCTGCGACGAGGAGATCAGCAGATAGCGGCCGTACTGCATCATCAGCGACACCATGTCGAGGTCGATAGATTTACCATTTGCGATTTCGTCTGCTGATGCATTGAAGGCTGCAAGGCGCTGGTCGGTGGGAACCTGAGTATTCTGATTACCCAGCGTCAGCGATACGCGGTTGTACTGTTCCTGGTATTTCTGCAGATGGTCCTTCAGAAGTTGCTGGTAACTCTTTTTCTTGATGGAGGCCATCGTCTCTACGTTCTTCAGGGCTGGATTGCCGTTGATGGTGTGGTAGTTCACGTAGTTCGTTGCGGCGGTGACATAGATGGTGGCGGTGGTGGCCTTGTCCACGTTCATGCTGTTGTTCCCGTCGCTGACAGCGCCGTCGGCTGTCACTTTCACGCGCACCTCAGCCTGCAGTTTACCGGCTATGCCTTCATGTTCCACATTATTTATAATATAGGCCTTCTCGTGCTTGCCAACGGTCTTACCGTCAGGCTGCTGGCCGTCGAGGGCATACGACACGGTGAAGTTCAGCGCCTTTCTCTTGCTGGCCGTCACTTGTATGATGATGACGTTGTCTGCCTGCGAGGCAAAGACCGTCCGCTTGTATCTCACGCCGTCCACCTCGTAACTCGTGGTGGCCAGTGCATCGGCCAGACTCAGTTCGCGGCGGTAGTCGGTGGGAGCAGACTGCCCCTGATAGTCGAAAGCCAGCCTCAGGTCGCCCAGGGGCAGGTATTTCTGTCCGTGCGGGCCTTTGATGAAGTATTTGTCGATAAGGGCGTGGGCGGACTCTTCCTTGCCGGCGAAGATGGAGTCGCGCACTTCCTGCAGATGGGCCTTGGCCTCAGGACTGTTGTTGTCGTGGGGTGATCCGCTCCAGAAGGTCTCCTCGTTCAGTTGGATCTCCTCGGTGTCAGTCTTGCCATAGACCATGGCGCCGAGGTGGGAGTTGCCTACGGGCAGGGCCTCCAGCCAGTGGCGGGCCGGCTGGCTGTACCATAACTTGTGCTGTTGTGCCTGAGCGCTCATGGTGGTGAGGGCGCTGAGCAGCATGGTGATCAATAGTCTATTCATATCTTTATGCTTTTAATTGATTTCTAAAAAGAACCCCGGGACAAGAAACGCTTTTCTTGGGCCCCGGGGAAGGAAAAACTACTAACTACTAATATAACTAAAACAATTTTATTCTTGAATCTGGTGCAAAGTTACGGCAAATATTTGAAACTCTGTTTATTTTCTGTTTCATAAACTTTACAATTTGTTTCAAAGTATTGAAATGTTATTTTTTGCCATAGTTTATGTTACTTTTGCAATAGTGCTTTAGGGAAATTCCATAAAAAACAGCCTCAAAGGAATGAAAATTTATTTTATTTGCAAACTCGGACAGAACGCATGTTGTCTGTTCCCCGACTGTTTTGGCCCAGGTGGCGGCAGAACTATTTCGTCGTTTCGTTGAAGAAATCGGCCCGTTGGCTGAAAGGACTGTGCGGAGGATTAAACGTTGAGGGCATTGGAGAGTCAAATAGGCAGTTGCAACTCAAGAGATAATCCACAACATGTATCACTAATTAATAAATGAGAAAGACAATGAAAAAGATGATGATGACACTTCTGGCAGCCGTGATGGTAAGTACGGCAGCCGTCGCACAGAACAAGGACGACAACAAGTCGCCACAGGACAACAACCGCAAGCAGGAGATGGTGAAGCATCGCACAGACCGTCTGGTGAAGGACTATCAACTGAACGACCAGCAGGCCAGGCAGTTGCTGGAACTTAACACAAAGTATGCCGACAAGATGCGCCCCCATCATCCCCGCCATCACGGGCCTCACGGCATGAAAGGACAACGCCCAGAGCCTCCGAAGGGCGATGTGAAAGGAGAGCGCCCAGAGCCTCCGAAAGGTGACCGTCAGGACCGTCGCAAGGAGATGGACGAGACGATGAAGGCCTATGAGGCCGAACTGCAGAAGATCATGACGCCAGAGCAGTTTAAGAAGTATCAGGCTGATATGCAGCAACGCCGTGACAAAGGGCCCTGCGTATGCGTGATGACAATACCACCTACACCGCCACTTTCGAAATGACTAAGGTGAAATAATTCTCTAAGTGCAGTCCATTCCGCCAGGTTTATGGTAAGTATGTAGCGTCCGCTGCACAAGGATTCTGACGGGAGTGTCGTATAATATAAGTGCGCTGGCAAACTGCCAGCGCACTTCTTGAATGAATCCGTATCTGCTTACTTGAACAGATGTGGGATGAACTCGTTGAGGCCGCGACGCCAGGTGAGCCACTCATGGGCAGTGCCTGTCGACTCGGAGTAGTGGGCGTTGATGCCCATGGCATTCAGGTCTTCCACCATCTTCTTCGTCCCGAACATCTTGTCCATGCCCTCTGTTCCACTGCACATCAGGAAGTAGTGGATCTGCTTGTTGAACGCCTCGGGATTGGTGAACACACCGTTGTAGGCGGTCTTCAGGTCGAGGCCGAAGATGGCACCGCTGAAGGTTCCCATATAGGAGAACTTGTCGAGGTTGGTGAGTACGATGTCGAAGGTCTGGTGGCCACCCCATGAGAGACCAGCCATCGCACGGTTCTCACGATCGGTCTTCGTGCGGAAGTTTGCGTCGATATAGGGGATGAGGTCGTTGAGCAGGACGGGATAGAACGAGTTGCCGTACTGGTCTCTGGACTGTCCGGGGCCGAAGGGTGCCTTGATGTCGCCGCTCTCCATGACCACTATCATCGGCACGGCCCGTCCCGCAGTGATGGCGTTGTCCATGATGTGCTGCATATGACCCTGCTTGCTCCAGCCAGTCTCGTCCTCACCCATGCCATGCTGCAGATAGAGCACGGGGTAGCGCTTCTTGATGTTGGCCTTCAGGTCGTACTCGGCAGGCGTGTAGACCATGGCGTGGCGCCACGTCTTCTGCTCGTTGCTGTAGTAGTAGATGCTGCGCACCTGACCAGCGGGCACACCTTGCTGTGGACGATAGTAGTCGCCCTCGCTGCCCTCGGGGATTTCGATACCACCCGACTCACGGTTACAGCCGAAGAAGGTCTCGGTGGCAGGATCGATGAAGTTGACACCGCCGATATTCATGAAATAATAGTGGAAGCCAGGCACGAGGGGATCGGTGACGGCCATGAAGTTACCCTTGCCGTCGGGTTGCATGTCGTACTTCTTGTCGCAGATGTCGACGATGACCTTACGGGCCTCAGGGGCAGAGATGCGGAAATAGGCGCGACCTTCTTTGTCGACCTTGGGGAACTCATTGCCAGGAACGGTGGTCTCGGCGATGAAGGCGTCGGCAGGTATCTCGATGCCTTTGGGCATCTCGATGTAGGGACGCTTGGGCTCGTAGCCCAGATGACGGGCGACGGCCTCACCATAGCGACAGCCTAACTCACGATAGCCGGCAGCGTCGAAGTGCAGACGGTCAGGACCGTTGGTGCAGTCGTCAGACGAGATGACCTGTGCGGTGTGGAGGGTCTGTGGCAGTTCGTCGATCTGCTTCTTACAGCCGATGCAGACGCCCTTGCCGCCAGCCTGTACGATGTTGCCTGCATAGAGGTTCACCTCCTCGGGCTTCAACTGGAGGTCGCCGCAGAGGTTGTCGTATACCTCCTTCACCATGCCAGCCCACTTCGGATCGCCTGTGTTGGTCTCACCCTGGTGCATGAGGATGCCCTTGATGACACCGTCTTTCTGAGCCTTCTTGGCCAGTGTGACCAGACGCTGGTAGGGGTTGTTGTCGTAGGCGGCGAGCATGCCCTTCATCCAGCCCGGGGCCTTGGTCTTCACGTAGTTGCCGATGCTGTCGGGGAGGAAACCCTTGATGTCGATACCGCCGATGGCGACGTGGATGACGCCGATCTTGATGTTCTCAGGCAACGACTCCACCAGTGTACGGCCGAACCAGTCGGCGGGGGTCAGACCCGTGTTGGGACGGCAGAGGGGAGGAATGGCCTCATACCACTCGCCCATCTTACGTTCAGGGAGTGTCTCCGTGGCGGGATAGTCCACGGCAGGCATCCACAGGAATCGTGGACCGGGGCTCTTCAGGTCCTGAGCCTCAGGACGAGCGGCTCCCTCCATGTTCGACTGTCCGAAACAGAGGAAGATGTAGAAGTTGGGGTCTGGTTCTTTTACGACGGCTTTTTGGGCCTTACCTTTCTGTGCGCTCACCGTCAGGGCGAACACACATAACAGAATAGTTGATAATACTTTTTTCATTTGGCTATAAGTTTTAATGGTTTAGTCACACAGATCTCACAGATTTCACAGATTATTGTCGCCAGCGACAAATGGCTTGGAATAATTCTGAAATACTCAAATTCTTGATTCTCAGATATCTGCGAGATCAGTGAGATCTGTGTGACATTATTATATTATAATTTGATGGTGATCAGTGAGAAGGAGTAGGGGGCGACCTTCATATCCATGCGCTTCTTCATCTTGATGGTCTCCTTGACGGGAGCGATGGGCTGCTTGTCGAAGTTGTTCTCGTCCTCGGGCTGTCCGGAGATGGTCATCTTCTCAGCAAACTTACCCACCTTGAAGCGCGACAGGTTGAGGTGTGCCGTCTTGGCCTCGGCGGTGGCGTTACAGATCTTCACGAAGAGTTGGCGCGTCTTGGTGTTGAGGATGACACTCTGACCATAGTGTACATTCTCCTGTGGCTGACAGACGTCAGCGGCATCGCCCTCGAACTTCACGCAGTCGCCGTAGTAGTAGTTACCTGACGACAGGCCGAACATCTGCTGCACATAGTAACTGCAGGTGAGGAACGGACGCTCGTTGTCGTAGTAGATGAGGTCGGGATTCCACTGGGTGCCGTTCTTGCGGGCGAAGAGGGGTGCGTATGAGGTCATGGCCACCACATCACCGTTGCGCTCGACATGGAGCAGATAGAGGCCCTCGGCAAGGGCGTCGATGAGTTTCTTGTCCTTGGCGGCATATTCGCCGAGATAGACCTTCGTCTTGCGGTCACGGGGATAGTTGTCATACTGACGCTTGTTCAGGAAGTAGTCGCGCGGCTCGTAGTAGTGCTCGTCGAGGATGGGCATGGCGAGTTCGTCGGCGAGTTTCCAACCAGCCTCGTAATCGGGATTATCAGCATGAGAACCAGGACCTGCAGTGCCCACGATCACGATCTCGGGATGGACCTTCGTCACGCGTTCATAGATATACTTGAAGCGCTCGATGAACTCAGGAGAGATCTTCTCCTCGTTACCGATACCGAGATATTTCAGGTTGAAGGGCTTGGGATGGCCAGCGTCTGCACGCATCTTCGCCCATTTGTTCGTGGCGGGGTCGCCATTAGCCCATTCGATGAGGTCGATGGCCTCTGCCACCCACTCGTCCATCTCAGACATCGGCACGACGTCCTGAGCCTGGGTGGGCCACATGTTCCAGCCACCATTGGCACCCTGGCAACTCACGCCAGCGGGCAGGATGGGCACGGGCTCCATGTTGAGATCCTCGCAGAACTGGAAATACTCGAAATAGCCGATGGCACAACTCTGGTGATAACCCCAGGTGTTCTTCAACTGACGGCGTGTCTCCTTCGGACCAAGGGTGGTCTTCCAACGGTAGGTGTTCCAGAAGCCGTCGCCACCACCATGGACCACACAGCCACCAGGGAAGCGCATGAACTTTGGCTTCAGGTCGGCCAGTGCCTGGGCGAGGTCCTTGCGGATGCCGTGACCTTTATAAGTGTCTTCAGGCATCAGCGATACCACGTCGACATCCATATCGCCCGTGTTGAGCACGAGCATCTGGAGCGAAGCCTTCTGACAAGTGCTGTCAGGCGTAAGCACAGCCTCGTACTTCTTCCAGGCGTTGTCTGTCACGTTGATGACCGTCTCTGCCAGCAGTTTCGGATCCTTGGGAGGCCATCCTGCCTGCATCTCGACGAGTGCCACGCGCACCTGCTTGGCACCACCGCTGACGTTGCGCAGGAAAGCGGAGAAATCATACTTCTCGCCAGCCTTCACGGAGATGCCGTCGAAGCCGTCGTTCTGAAGGCCGAAGCCTTTCCAGCCCCTATAGTCGAAATATTCCTTCACACGCTCGGTGTGGAGGCGCATGTAGTTGGCGTTGTTGGGATGGACAGGGTTGTCCTGACGCACCTGCAGGGTGCCCAGAGAGTGTCCTGGACGGATCATCTTCCAGGCCGTACCAGGCCCCCAGCCGTCGCGCTCAACGGGCGAGAACTCGAAAGAGCCGTTCTGTACTAACTCGGCATTGAGGCCGCCATCAGCAGAGTTGTTGATGTCCTCGAAGAAGATACCGATCAATTCGTCACTAATCTGTTTGCCACCTTGAGGGGGCGTCATGGCCTTCTGCGCTGAGAGGCCTGCTGCGGCACCCAGTAAGAGGGCGATGCAGGGAATACGTAACATGTTCATTTTCATTAGTTGGGTTATTGTGATTATACGTTATTTCTGATAGGTTTTGGGCGACTCTTCTCCGAAGAGGAACTGTCGCTGGTAGCCGCCGAGGTCGATGACGATCTTCTCGAAGACGATGCCCGGGTCCTGGGGATGGAGGGTCAGGGTGTGGAAATCCTGTGAGGCGCTGAGTGGCAGTTCCACCTCTTTCTCCACCACACGACTGGCGACGGTGGGGTAGTAGATGCTGTAGATGTTCTCAGGCTTCTCGTTGAGGTTGGCGTTGAAGTTCACACTCACAGGCTGTCCACCGTCGATGGCGACGTCATACACGAGACCGCCCTTGTCGAGGAAGTCGAGGGTGGACTTGGTGATGATATGTACTTTAAGTTTTAAGCTTTGAGCGTGAAGCTTTATGATTTCATTAGAGGGGATGGTAAAGCGGTAGGTCAGCGAGGCATTGTCTGTGCCCACGGTGTAGGGCATGAGGGCGATGCCGCTGAGGGTACGGCCCATGTAAGGGATGACGGTCCACTGTGCCTGTGAGGCATCCTGACGGTTCCAGGTGTGCTCGGCCTCGATGCTGATATAGCCATCACGGGGCGAGAACGTCGGACCCTCCGCAGGTGCCTTCACCTCGATGAGGTCAGGACAGACGTCTGCGGGATAGTTGTCGTTCCAGATCTTATAACTGATATGCTTCTGGATCATCATGCCGTCCCACTTGCCACCAGCGATCTCCTTGTTGTATTGCAGGCTTAGTTGCTGGTCGCGCTCAAAAGCCTTCCTGCAGCGCTCTGCCCAGCAGTTGGCGTCAGGATCGCCTTTAGCAGCCAACTCGTGGTTCATAGCCTGGGCATAGTACATCTCGTAGATGTTGCCCATGGCCTGGATGGGGAAGAGGATGATCTGACGGTAGGCATCCTTGGCTTCGGGCTTCAGGGTGATGAACTGTCTGAGGGCGCGGGCCTCGAGGGCCTGATAGTCGGCCACCACTTTGGCGAACTCTGTGGTGGTGTAGGTCTTGGCGTCGAGCATCTCCGAGGTGATGCGGCCATTATATTTGCTCACGAGGTTCAGCAGTTGTGTTGCCTCGCAGGCCTGATCCTCGCCGAAACTCTCTGCGCAGAAGTCACGGGTGTGGTCGAGGAGATTATCGACATGGTATTTCGTGGGATCCCAGGCCATGTCCATAAACAGTTGGATGGGGTATTCCATGGGCTTCAGGTCGCCCACATTCAGGATCCACAGTTTCTGGATACCACCATTGTAGGCCAGTTGCAACTGCTCCCACATGTTCTGGATGGGGGTGACGTTGATCCATTTCGAGTTACGGGGCGCTCCGACGTAGTCCACGTGGTAGTAGAGTCCCCAGCCACCCTTGCGCTTCTGTTCCTCAGCGGTAGGCAGACGGCGCACGTTGCCCCAGTTGTCGTCGCAGAGCAGTACCGTCACGTCGTCAGGCACGCGCAGTCCTGCGTCGTAGTAGTCCTGTACTTCTTTATAGAGCGCCCATATCTGCGGGGTCTTGTCTGCCGATTTCCCCGTCACCTCCTTGATGATGCGGCGCTGGTTGTTGATGATGCTCTCCAGGAGTTTCGTGTCCGTACCGTTGCCCATGGCCTCGTCACCGTCGCCACGCATGCCGATGGTCACGATATCGTCAGTACCCTTCATGCGCTCGATACCCTCACGGAAGAAACGGTCCAGATTCTGCTTGTTCGTGCTGTAGTTCCAGGCGCCCCAGCCCTTGCGGTCACGGGCATACTCCTGATGGTTGCGGGCCATGGGCTCGTGGTGCGAGGTACCCATTATCACACCCATGGCGTCGGCGGTCTTCAGGTTCTCAGGGTCGTCGGCATAGAAAGCCCAGCCCCACATGGCGGGCCACAGGTAGTTGCCCTTCAGGCGGAGAATCAACTCAAACACCTTCTCATAGAACTTATGACCTCCGAAGTCGGTGCCGAAGGTGTTCTTCACCCACGTCGTCAGACAGGGTGCCTCGTCGTTGAGGAACAGGCCACGGTATCTGACAGCCGGCTCTCCGTCTGTATATTCGCCTTCCTTGATATATAAAGAGGTGTGTTTCTCTACAGGCACGTCAGCCCAGTAGTACCAGGGCGAGACGCCTATCTGGCGCGACAGTTCGTAGATGCCGTAGACGGTGCCCCGCTTGTCACTGCCAGCAATGACCAGTTGGTTGCCGATGGTCTTGATGATGTATTTTTCTGTCTTGCCCTTCAGGTCGCGCAGTACACCCTGCTTCACCCACTGGTCGATCTGCTTGTTGGTACCCACGGTGCCGATGAGGATGCTTTTAGAGGTGAGAGGTGAGAGGTGAGAGGTGAGAGAGGTGATGGTGGCTTCGGTACCTGTGACTTTCCCGAAGTCAGTGGCGAGGTTGGCGGCAGCCAGTCTGACACAACTGTGCTCACCCTCGGCAATACAGATGCTGGGGTTGCTCAGTTCCCACGCCCCAGAGGCAGGTTCGAAGACGATGAAGGCGTCTGCAGCCTTCACTTTCAGTGACATGGCCAGCGCCAGCATCACGACAGCCATGATTTTCTTTGTCAGCAGTAATTGTCTCATTGTAATGAATGGCTTTTGATAATTCGTCTGCAAAGATAGCACTTATTTCTGAAAGAGCGGCCATATTTCTGTTGATATTTACGAAAAAACAATTAAAAAGTTTTGTGTTTATAAAAAAATAACTAACTTTGCATCCGAATTTAAATCAAAGCAATGAAGTTTAGGCTACTACTAACGCTACTATTATTTTGCCTTACTGTGGGTTTACGTGCACAGATGGGCAAATTCTATACTACTGATAGTCATCAGTTGTCCAGTAGTTTCGTTACTCAGGTATATCTTGATCACGATGGGTTCCTATGGGTGACTACCCGCAATGGCATCAATCGTTACGACGGCTACCAGTTCCGCGTCTTCAAGAAAGAGAACGAGGCCGACAAGACACTGGCCAGCAACTATGTGAACTGTATGATGCAGGACCGAAGCGGCCTCTTCTACTTCGGCATGTATGGCGCCCTGCAGACCTGGGACGGCGAAGAGTTCCATAATGTCACCCTCCTGGACCATCAGGGCAAGGAGAGTTATGGCTATGCCACCTGTTTCCTGGAACGTGCCAACGGCGACGTGCTCGCAGGCTCCTCCGGCCTCGGACTGATGAAGTTCACTGATCAGAAGACGGCCCGTCAACTCGGTGGTGAATTCGCCAACCTCCATACCGTCAATTCCCTGCTCGAAGATCAGAAAGGCCGTCTCTGGATGGTGTCAGACCAGGAGGGCCTCGTCTGTTACGACGGTCAGCGGCTGCAGCACTACCTCAAGGACCGGAAGGACCTCATTCTCGGACAACTCTGCTCCGATCGCGACGGCAACATCTTTGTAGCCACCAATGCGGGCCTCTACCGTCAGCAGGGAAGCGACTTTGTCCACGTGGCGGCGACAGGCCTGAAAGAAATCTCGTCGCTCTATTGCACCAGTCAGAACAGCATCATCATAGGCTACGACGGTAAGGGTGTCGCCATCTACGACCCCCGTCAGGACACCTTCACCGATAATCCCTTCTTCAGTAAGGAGGTAGATCTCTCCAAGAGCAAGGTCTATTCCATCATCGAGGATAACAGTGGAAACCTCTGGTTCGGCATGCTCCAGAAAGGTCTCTTCTGCCAGCCTATCACTTCCAACGGCTTCCAGTACATGGGCTATAAACTGGGCAGTTCCCGCAATGTGGCTGGTTCGGCCTGCGTGGTCAGCGTACTCTTCGACAGCCGTGGCGTGGCCTGGGAGGGTACTGACAAGGACGGCATCTATGTCATCAAACCTGGAGGTCAACTCGTGCGCCATCTCTTAGAGGGCTATCCCTCTACCGTCATGGCCATGGCAGAGACCAGCGACGGGCGCGTCTGGATTGGCTCCTACGGCGAAGGGGGAGGCAGCATCGACCCCAGGACGTTCCAGTACAAGCGCTTCAATTATCCCCAGGACGACCACCTCGTCATCATGGATATCGAGGTCGACGCCCAGGACCGCCTCTGGCTGGCCACCATGCGCCACGGTGTCATCTGCTATAACCCCGCTGACGGACAGTTCCGCACCTACGTGATGCAGGAGAACGCCCCTAACGAGCCCTCGATGAACAGCATCACCAACGACTACGTCTCGCAGATCTCGTTCTCTCCAGACGGTGCCCGCCTCTATGTCGCCACGTCGATGGGACTCTGCTGCCTCGATATCGCCAGCGACAGTTGGACGAAGACCTTTGGCGTCAACTGCCTCAACTACAGCGTGCCCATCAGGGTGGCCCGTGAGTACGACGGACGACTGTGGTATGGTACGAACTCTGGACTCTACTGCTACGATCTCAAGACGAAGAAGACCAAGCACTATACCGTCGAAAACGGTCTCCCTTCTAACGGCATTGCCGCCATAGAGCGTGACCAGCATGGCTTGCTCTGGATATCCACGGACCATGGCCTCTGCTCCTTCGACCCCAACAAGGGCCCCGTGATGAACTACTTTGCCGACGACGGTCTGCAGAGCAATGAGTTCAGCGACGGTGCCTCGTGGTCGGATGCCACTGGTACCATCCTCTTCGGAGGCACAGGTGGCGTCACCTGGTTTAACCCCGCGGACATCAAGCAGAGCCAGTGGAATGCCAACGTCCAACTGACGGCACTCACCATCAGCGGCGAGCCTGTCAGCACCGCCACGCGCTCTGGTGGCTATCAGGTCACTGAGGCCCCTGTCTCTGCCAGCAACCACTTCGTGCTTGGATACCACGACAACTCGTTCTCCATCCACCTCTCTACGCTGACCTATGAGAACCCGGAGCATATCGTCTTCCATTACAGCATCAACGGTGAGCCCTTCCGTGCGTTACCTGCAGGACACAACGAACTCTCGTTCTCCCATCTGCCACCAGGCACCTACCGCTTCCGCGTGAAGGCAGAGCGCAGTGGTGTCGAGACACCTGAACGCAGTTTCACAGTCGTCGTGCACAGCCCCTGGTACCGTTCCGCATGGGCCTATTTCTTCTATGCCCTCGTCATCGGACTCTTCGCCTGGCAGTTCCTCGCCTATCGTCACCATCGTGAGCAGAACCGCCTGCGCCTTCAGGCACATATCCATGCCGAGGAGATGAGTGAGGCCAAACTGCGCTTCTTCATGAATATCAGTCATGATATCCGAACCCCGATGACGCTTATCCTCACGCCCCTCCTCTCACTCATCAAGAAAGAGGAAGACCCTGAGCGCAAGAGCGTCTATGAGACCATCCGCCGCAATGCCGAGCGCATCCTCAGCCTGATCAACCAGATGATGGACCTCCGGAAGATTGACAAGGGACAGATGCAGATGCGTATGAGCGAGCGCAACCTCGTGGGCTTCGTCAACGACATCTACACCCTCTTCGCACATCAGGCGAAGACCCGTCAGATCAAGTTCACCTTCGACCACGACTGCGACGAGTTGCCTGTGTGGATCGACCGCTCGAACTTCGACAAGGTCATCGTCAACGTGCTCTCCAACGCCTTCAAGTACACACCCTCAGGCGGTGAGATCGGCATCCGCCTCACGCACGACGACAAGACGGCCACCATCGCCATCCGCGACAACGGTGAGAAGATACCTGAAGACAAACTGGAGAAGATCTTCCAGCGCTTCTATCAGGCCGACAGTGCCACCAACGACCGCAATGCGGGCACAGGCATCGGCCTCGACCTCACCCGTTCGCTGGTCGAGATGCACCACGGCACCATCTCTGTCCACAACCTCGACGAGGGCTGTGAGTTCGTCATCACCATCCCGCTGGGCAACGCACACCTCAGTCCTGAGGAGATAATCAGCGAGAGCGAACTGCCACAGGAGTCGCTGGTTGAACTGCAGTCTGCCCTTGAGCAAGAAGAGGAAGAGGAGACGCCCTTCGAGCAGAGCGACACTCACGGCACCACTATTGTCATTGCTGAGGATGACGACGAGATACGCAACTACCTCGAGGCGGAACTCTCCAAAGACTACGATGTCCGCGCCTGTATCAATGGCCGCGAGGCACTCACCGAGGTCTATCGTTCCAAGCCCAGCCTCGTCATCAGCGACGTGATGATGCCCGAGATGGATGGCAATGCCCTCTGTTCGCAGATCAAGACCAATACTTCTACCAACTTCATACCCGTCATCCTGCTCACGGCCCGTAACCGCGACGAAGACCGTCTCGAAGGCCTGGAGACAGGTGCCGACGCCTATATCGTCAAGCCGTTCAACATGGACATCCTGCGGCGCACCATCCTCAATCTGCTCAGTTCTCACAAACTGCTGAAGATGAAATACGAGCGCACAGACGAACTCGAAGAGCGCGTAGAGGACATCCGGCTCAAGTCGCCTGACGATAAGTTGCTCGAGAAGATCATGGACTGCATCCGCAAGAACCTCACCAACTCCGACCTCAACATCGACATGATCTCCGACGAGGTCGGCATCAGCCGTGTCCACTTGCATCGTAAGATGAAGGAACTCACGGGCCAGACGCCCCACGACTTCATCCGCAGCATCCGTCTGAAGAAGGCTGCCCAACTGCTTGCCGAGAAGGGCATGAACGTCACTGAGGTGATGTATGCCTGCGGCTTTGCCAACAGCGCCTCCTTCTCCACCATCTTCCG
>ONPM01000069.1 GCA_900319715.1 uncultured Prevotella sp. | reverse complement strand
ACCCGCATTGGCGATCTGCCAAAGAAATAAGACAAAAATGAGTGTTTACGAAAAAAAGTTTGTGAAAGTGCGAGATATTTCACAAACTTTGTCGTATAACAAGTAGAAGTGAGACAACTGACAGAACAGCAGATTGTGGAAGCCGTGCGGCGAGGACGGCGCGAGGGGCAGGACGCAATGGTCTGTCGCTATGCTGAGCGAGTGTTCGCCATGATCGTCCGCCAGGTGTCAGACGTGATGGATGCCGAGGAACTGGCACAAGACACCTTCATCCGAGCCTTCAGTCACATCGACCATTACGACCCACAGAAAGCCTCGCTCTCCACCTGGCTCTGCCGTATCGCCTACCGCCTGACGCTCGACTTCCTGAAACGCCGTCGGCCGCTCATCGTCCCCATCGAGGACAGCGAGGTATGGCAGACAGACATCAGCGACGAGCAGTTGGAGTCGGAACTCTCCACAGGTCGCGAAGAGCGCATCCAGCGACTGCAGGAGACCATCGACGAACTGCCAGACGAAGAGAGGCTGCTGCTGACGCTCTACTACTTCGAGGACCGTCCGCTGACGGAGATCGCCTACATCACCGGCATCGAGCCCGGCGTCCTGGCCAACCGCCTCTATCGGACACGAAAGAAACTCCTTAGGAGATTGAAGATTGAAAATTGATGATTGAAGATATGGACAAGACATATAAGGACACGGATTTGCGCGAGGCCTTGCGACGAAAGTATGCCGAGACGCCTGGACTGCCAGCCGACTTCATGACGAAGATGCGGCAGCAGACGGAGACGGAGCCCGCCCGAAAGGCGACGCTCTGGCGCTGGATAGTCGCAGCAGCCTGCCTTATTTTTATAATAGGTATAGGCTTGACGATGGCTCCCTTCGGCAGCCAGACTAAGGATGCAAACCTGATGGCGAAGCAGGCAGAGACGGAGCCGACAGGCAGTCCAACGACAGTTCAGACTAAGGAAACAGTCAGTTCACCCTGTCTGAACAACCAGTTCATCCAGCCAGAACTGTCAGTCCAGACGGTCAGAACTATCGCAAACTCCCCCTCCAAGTCCGGACAAGGCCTGACGAAAGCCCCAGCGCAGCCTGTCTCCGAGTCTGTCACAAAGGAGGAGCCCTCGACTGAGCCGCTGCGCCCCACAGAGAATCTGCACTATGCCTCCTACAATCCGGCGGCAGACACTCTCTATCAGGCCCCCAGCCGCATGGATGAGTTCATAGTCAAGATGGCAGGCTATAACAAGGTGAAGGCAGTAGTCCTCGACTGCGCGTCCGGCTCAGCCGACAGCACGATTGTCAGCACCGCCTACGTCTTCGCCGACAAGGAAGACTTCGACCTCTTCGCCCGACTGCTGCAGGCCGCCTGCTGGTACGACTCGAAGACACCTGGCTACCTGCTGAACTTCTCCCACCAGCAGTTCTTCTTCACCCTGAAGGACCTCCGCAAGGGCGAGAAATACCTCTGGATAGCAGAGCGCCTCATGGACGGGCGCATCCTGCTCTTCAGCACCCACTCACCGATAGAGACAGAAGTCTCTGCGGCCTGTTATCAGATATATCGCGAACAGCTGACGCATACCAACCCAAGTACATTACACTTTTAAAACGAAGCCGTATGAAGAAAATCTTTATCACAAGCCTCCTGGCGATGATAAGCCTCGCCCTGCAGGCACAACCAAACGAAGTGAAACTGACCTACTCACAGCAGGCAGACAAGTCTGGCGTGAAGGAGTATGCAAAGAGCGTGGGCATGTTCGTCGCCCGTCCAGAAGTGAAGACCGTCAAGGGCCGTTCCACCGCCGTGTGGCATATGACCAACATGGACTGGATCAAGGACTATTGCGAGGCCAAGGGCGTCGCCATCGAGAAAGACTACCAGCGGATATTCCCAGAGATGGCCAACATGCCACTCGGCGACCAACCCATAATCCCTATGAGTTGGCGGCTGACGGAGGAGAACCATGAGACAGTGCTGCATTGTTACTTCCGCATGCCTGCCGACGAAGTGACCAACCTGTGGCTGACCTCCGAGGAGACGAGTCTCGTGGATCAGGAGACAGGCATACAATACCGCATCCGTCGTACAGAGCCAGATACCTACCGCAAGCACTTCACCGTCAAGGCGAAAAAGGGCGATGTGATTGACCTGAAGATATTCTTCGCCCCATTGCCTGAGACAACCAAGGACATCAGAATCTACGGCATCCCCAACTGGGGCATGATGGGTATGCCCGTCACCATCCGCCAGCAATACCACGGAACGGCCCAGTATTATGATACTATCCCGCAGTTCCACAAGCCCCGTCTGCTCAAGGAGCACATGAGCGAGAACAAGCCCTACGACCGCCAGAACTGGAACACCTGGAAGGTGATGACAGACGCCCATCTGATCAAGCCGTTGGCAGACGGTACGATGGCCCTGTGGCGCACTCCCGAGGCTACCTATCTGGCCATCGGCTACGAGCAGAACTGGACCACCGAGTACTGGAGTTTTGAATACGACACCAAACTGATTGACGAGACTGGCCACCAGTACAGACTCCGTGAGGTGCTGGGGCTTCCTCTGGACGAACTGTTCTTCATGGAGGGTATGGCCGGCGACTATGTGGCCCACGTGCTGGTCTTCGACCCGCTACCCCTTGAACTCACGAAGTTCACCTATATCGCACCAGCCGGCGAACCCTTCAATGCCTGGGGTGCCAACTGGTCTGGCTGTGTGCTCCCGCTCGACGTCCAGACGCTCCGCCAGAACCAGAAACGGTTCGAATACCACCCAAGAGTCATCGTGAAATAAAAATGATTTTGATTCAATAAGAAAGGCCAACCCGGGTCCTGTGTGGCGCGTCGCGACGACGCGCTACACTTTAAGAAAAGAGATTTAACCATTAATACAAATAGAAGAAATGACCATCTACGAAAAGAAGTATCCGAAAAAAGCACATCTGATGACATTGATGCTGTTGATCCTCATCATCTCATTAGCGATTCTTAGCGTGGTAATAGCCAGAGCAGACTATATGCCAGCCGTTTGGAGAGTCGTACTGTTCGTCAGCAACACATTATGTCTGCTTACCATGTTGTTTACTTTCTGGTATAGGGCGAAGCGTTATATCGACCTCCGCGTCAAGGGTATGCCAGCCGTTGTCATGACTGACAGCGAACTGGAAATCTATAACGTCTTCGGCGAGAACACCATCATCCCCTGGGACGAGATTGCCGACTTCGAGCGCAACCGTTCCAAAGAATGGAAGACCTGCCGTCCTGTCTATAAGAACGAGCAGAAGAACAAGCGCCGTTATTTCCAGAGGGCTTACAAGGACCTCATCGTCATGGACTATCTCGACGTCTCCGAGAAGGAATTGCTCGAAGAACTCTGGAAGCATCTCTGATGATGAACATAAAACTATCACGATGAAAAATAGAGAATGTCCATATTGCCATCAGACTGTATCGCTGAAGCGGTGCCTCAAATATCTGCTGAGAGGTACAGACTATTCGACGGTCTGCGATCATTGTGGCAGAAGCATCAGATTGGCGAAAGAACCGACACCGGGTTTCAAATACAGTTTCATTGTCGGGCTCCTGAGTATTTATCTGCCGATGCAAGTATGCTTATACGTCTTCCACACAACGTTCCTGCAGGCTTTGCTTTACAGCCTGCCAGTGGTCGCCGTGTCTTTGGTGGTGGTTGCCTATCTGACGCTTCGCAGTCTCTTCTTCAGCCTCTGACAAGTTAAAAAACATAAAGTGTTCGTATCATTCATATAGAAGACGTATTTGCATAATCTATTCAAAAATACTTATTTCTATTATTAATGGTACAACAATGAGGAAACTGTTTATTCTGACCCTAAGGACGAACCCTTCCCCGACACGTATTTCACCTTCCCCGTCAGGCAATTGACAAATGAGCAAGGATTTTGTGTTAAATAATCATAAAACACTTACCTGTTGAACATAAAACAGAGGCAGGTACGGAAAAATGTTCGTACCTTTGCAGTCCGATTATTGGGGAGAGACTTAGAATCCCCGGGATTGAAGTGTGAATAGCGGCGTCTTTGGCCGGGCGCAGCGGTTCGTGAATCGACAGTCCATACAACCTGGAGGGGCGAGGCCCTGAAAGGAACGTTCGTTAGACTTGCAGCCGGGCTTTAGACTCCTGGATGTAGGTTTATGTGCGTGCAAAAATTAAGTAAAACTGTTTTTTAGTAGTAAAATTAGAAGAAATGAACACTTTAAGTTACAAGACTATTTCCGTGAATAAGGAAACAGCAAAGAAGGAGTGGGTGGTAATCGATGCCACAGACCAGGTCGTTGGTCGTCTCGCTTCTAAAGTAGCCAAGTTGATCCGCGGAAAGTACAAGCCAACTTTCACCCCGCACGTTGACTGCGGTGACAACGTCATCCTTATCAATGCCGATAAGGTGGTATTCACTGGTAAGAAAGAGACCGACAAGGTCTACACCCGCTACACGGGCTATCCCGGCGGCCAGCGTTTCCAGACACCTGCCGAACTGCGCAAGCGCAACGGTGGTGTGGAGAAGTTCCTCCGTCATGCCGTAAAGGGTATGCTGCCCAAGGGTCCCCTCGGACGCAGCCTGCTGAACAACCTCTATATCTACGAGGGTACCGAGCATCCCCATGCCGCTCAGCAGCCGAAGACGATTGACATCAACCAGTACAAGTAATGGTTTATAGTTTAAAGTTTAAAGTTTATAGACAATGGAAGTAATCAACGCAATAGGTCGTCGCAAGAGTTCCGTAGCCCGCGTATATGTTTCTGAGGGTACAGGCAAGATCACGATCAACAAGAAGGAATTAGAGACTTATTTCCCCTCAGCCATCCTGCAGTATGTGGTGAAGCAGCCGCTGAACCTGCTCGAGGTCGCTGAGAAGTATGACATCAAGGTTAACCTCGACGGTGGTGGTTTCACGGGTCAGAGCCAGGCTCTGCGCCTCGCCATTGCCCGCGCCCTGGTGAAAATCAACGAGGAGGACAAGAAGCAGTTGAAGGATGCCGGATTCCTGACACGCGACAGCCGCGAGGTAGAGCGCAAGAAGCCGGGTCAGCCAAAGGCACGTCGTCGCTTCCAGTTCAGTAAGCGTTAATCATACTGGACTACGTTTAGTATCTAAACTGAGTGGACCCTGGTTATTATTTCTAGTTCCAACTAGTCTACTAGTTCAACTAGTAAACCTAGTACACCTAGGCTACCACTCGGCTGATTCTGGACAAAAGAATTAAAAAGAAAGTAAACAACAAAAAGATTTTAGTAAAATGTCAAGAACAAATTTTGATCAGTTACTCCAGGCAGGCTGTCATTTCGGCCACCTGAAGCGTAAGTGGAACCCAGCCATGGCTCCCTACATCTATACCGAGCGTAATGGTATCCACATCATCGACCTGCACAAGACGGTTGCCAAGATTGACGAGGCTGCCGACGCCCTGAAGCAGATTGCCAAGAGTGGCAAGAAGATTCTCTTCGTCGCTACTAAGAAACAGACCAAGGAAGTCATCGCCGAGAAGGCCACCAGCGTAGGCATGCCTTACGTCATCGAGCGCTGGCCCGGTGGTATGCTCACCAACTTCCCCACCATCCGTAAGGCCGTGAAGAAAATGGCTAACATCGATAAACTGATGCAGGATGGTACCTACTCCAACCTCTCCAAGCGCGAGTTGCTGCAGATTACACGTCAGCGCGCCAAACTCGAGAAGAACCTCGGTTCAATCGCCGACCTGACCCGCCTTCCCAGCGCCCTCTTCGTGGTTGACGTGCTGAAGGAGCAGATCGCCGTGCGCGAGGCTAACCGTCTGGGTATTCCCGTGTTCGGTATCGTCGATACCAACTCCGACCCCAACAACATCGACTTCGTGATTCCCGCCAACGATGATGCCAAGGACAGCGTAGAGATCATCCTCAACGCCTGCTGCGCTGCTATCGCCGAGGGTATCGAGGAGCGCAAGGTTGAGAAGGTCGACGAGAAGGCTGCCGAGGCTCAGGCTGAGGGCGACGACGAAGAGGTCAAGGAAGTGAAACCCAAGCGTGCTGCCCGTAAGCCCCGCAAGGCCGCCGAGGCTCCCGCTGCCGAGGAGGCTCCCAAGGCTGAGGAGGCTGCCCCCGCTGCTGAGGAAGAGGCTCCCGCCGCTGAGTAATCATTAGTTTATAGTTTAAAGTTTATAGTTTATAGAATTATGGCAATTTCAATTGACGATATCAAAAAACTTCGCGCTATGACCGGCGCAGGTCTGGCCGACGTGAAGAAGGCTCTGACTGAAGCCGAGGGCGATTTCGACAAAGCCAAGGAACTGCTCCGTGAGCGTGGACTGGCCATCGCTGCCAAGCGTAGCGACCGTGAGACATCCAATGGTTGTGTACTCGTTAAGGCTGCTGACGGCTTCGCCGCCATGCTTGCCCTGAAGTGCGAGACTGACTTTGTGGCCAACGGTGCCGACTTCATCGCTCTGACCCAGAGCATCCTCGACGCCGCCATCGCAGCCAAGGCTGCCGACCTCGAGGCTGTGAAGGCTCTCGACATCAACGGTCAGACCGCTCAGGAGGCTGTCACACAGCGTTCTGGTATCACTGGTGAGAAGATGGAACTCGACGGCTACCTGACACTCGAGGGTGACAACATCGAGGTGTACGACCATATGGGCAAGCACACCCTGTGCACCATGGTACAGACCAACAAGCCTGCCGCTGAGCAGGGTCACCTCGTAGCCATGCAGGTGGCTGCCATGAAGCCCGTGGCTCTCGACGCTCAGAGCGTTGACCAGAAAATCCTCGACGAGGAGTACAAGACCTCTTTCGAGAAGACCAAACTGGAGCAGGTGGAGAAGTTCGTGGAGATGAAGATCAAGAAGGCCGGCATCAACCCCAACCTCGTTGACTCTGAGGATCACATCGAGAGCAACATGGCTAAGGGTTGGCTCACCAAGGAGCAGGCTGACGAGGCCCGTAAGATCATTGCCGATGCAAAGGTCGAGGGTGAGGCTCAGTTGAAGATGCCGATGATCGAGAACATCGCCAAGGGTCGTGTGAACAAGTTCCTGAAGGAGAACTGTCTGGTGGACCAGGAGTTCCAGTTCGGCGACGGCGACAAGGCTACTGTAGCCCAGTGGCTCGCCAAGCAGGACAAGGATCTGAAGATCGTGGCCTTCAAGCGCTTCACACTCGTTGCAGACTAATCCCTTCGGATTTAAGCATAATGAATCCCCCGCCTGACTTTGTTCAAGCGGGGGATTTTTATGCCTTCTTTAAATCTGTTAGTCTGTGCATGACCCAGCCACGCTGCTCACGATGAAGGCTCAAAACAAGGCCTAAACTCGAGTTTAGGCCGTTTGAAATTACTTGAAGATCTTCTGGGCGAACATCGTCAGGTAGATGCGCCAATTGCGCCAGATATGACCACCCTCGGTCTCGACGTACTCATATTTGTAGCCCTTCGAGTCCCAGTAGTTGCGCAGGTCGACAGTGGCCTGATAGAGGAAGTCGGTCTTGCCCATACCCATCCAGTAGAGTTTGGGCTTGCTGCCGAAGAGACGGGCAGACTGCTGGGCGAAGTCGGGATCGGCCTTGATCTGCTCAGCAAAGGGTTTGCCCATGATTTGCCCTGTACCCAGATGCAAACCGGCAGAGAAGAGACCATAGTAATCAAACGAGTTGGGATAGAGCAGGCTGACGTGGAAGGTGTGACCGCCACCCATGGAGAGTCCGCAGACAGCACGTCCGGCACGGCTCTTGATGGTGCGGTAGTTGGCATCGACATAATTCACGATGTCCATGAAACTCTCAGGGATAGATGCTGCGGCAGGCTCGGTAGGACCAGTACCGCTATCGCGGAAGCCAGGGGTGTACATACCCCAAGACCACTCACCAGGGGCAGCCTGGCAGTTGGGGTTACCATTCGGCATGACCACGATCATGGGCTTGGCCTTACCAGTTGCAATCAGGTTGTCCAGGATCTGTGCAGCACGTCCGAGTTCGCTCCATGCGTTCTCATCGCCTCCGGCACCATGCAGGAGGTAGAGCACGGGATACTTGCCACCCTTGTCATAGCCAGCGGGGGTATAGATGGTCATGCGGCGCTGCATCTTCAGCGTGGGGCTGGGATACCACACCTTCGAGAGATTGCCGTGAGGCACTTCGTTCACACGATAGAGGTCACCCTTGTCACCCTTCTCTTCACTGACAATAAAAATGTTGGTAAACGAAACGATGTCGCGGTTCACGTAGATGTTGGCAGGATCCTTCACTCCCGTCATACCGTCGATGTTGAAGGTGTAACTGTACATCTCAGGGGAGAGTTTGTCGGTAGTATAACTCCACACGCCGTTCTTGCCCTCTTTCAGGGCAGCCACGCCTGGGGCTTCGTACTTGCCAAAGCCCTCCACCTCGATGGTCTGCGTGGGCAGGAAGTCGCCTGTCACCTCGACCTTGACGGCCTTAGGGGCAAAGAGATTAAAGGTCACTGTGCCGTCCTTGTTGACGACGGGAGATTGAACACTGGCACTGTTGAAGAGTTTCTCCTGTGCCGAGGCACTCATGCAGCATACGGCTGCAAGGGCCAAACAAACGAATGATTTTCTCATATCCGGTTTCATTTATTGATAGATTTGCTAGTTTTCTCGTTTATCGCCGCAAAGATACGAATAAAATGTGAAGTTTGCAAATTATTAGTGGGGTTTATCTCTTATCCTCTTGGTTAAACCAGAAAAAAACACTATCTTTGCAGCCATGCTGACGGAGAAGACGATGGAGAAGCTGCGGGTGCTCGCAGAGTCGGCGAAGTACGATGTGTCGTGCTCGTCGAGCGGCACCGTGCGCAAGGGCAAGCAGGGCATGGTGGGCTCGACGGTGGGAGGCGTGGGCATCTGCCACTCGTTTGCCGACGACGGGCGCTGCATCTCGCTGCTGAAGGTGATGCTGACGAACTACTGCATGTACGACTGTGCCTACTGCATCAACCGTCGTACGAACGACATCAAGCGCGCCACGCTCTCCGTCTCGGAACTGGAGGAGATCACCATGGAGTTCTATCGCAGGAACTATATCGAGGGACTGTTTCTGTCGAGCGGTGTAGTGAGGAATCCTGACTATACGATGGAACGGCTGACGGCTATCGTGCGCGACCTCCGAACGGTGCACCGCTTCAATGGTTATATCCACCTGAAGACCATCCCTGGGGCTTCGCAAGAACTGTTGCAGGAGGCAGGGCGCTATGCCGACCGTATGAGCATCAACATCGAGATTCCCAAGGAGGAGTCGTTGAAGGCCCTGGCTCCCGAGAAGAACCATCAGAGCATCTTCCTGCCCATGTCGCAGATTCAGCAGGGGGTATTGGAGAATAAGGAAGACCGTCGTAAGTTCCGCCATGCACCTCGTTTTGTGCCTGCCGGACAGTCGACGCAGATGATCGTGGGTGCCACGAAGGAGAGCGACCTTGATATCCTGAAGATGTCGAACGCCATGTACCAGCAGCCCACCATGCGGCGCGTCTACTACTCCGGCTACGTCAGTGTGAACACCTACGACCCTCGTCTGCCCGTCTTGAAGCAGCCGCCACTGGTGCGCGAGAACCGTCTGTATCAGGCAGACTGGCTCATGCGCTTCTATCATTTCAGTGTCGATGAGATTGTCGACGATGCCCATGAGCACCTCGACCTCGATGTCGATCCTAAGCTGGGCTGGGCGTTGAGACATCCTGAGGCTTTTCCTGTGGATATCAACAAGGATGACTATGAGCGCATCCTCCGTGTGCCAGGCATCGGCGTGAAGAGTGCCATCCTCATCGTGAACTCGCGCCGCTTCAACCGTCTGACAAGTTACCACCTGAAGAAGATGGGGGTTGTGATGAAGAAGGCGAAGTATTTCATCACCTGTGGTGAATTGACCTCCGCCTTCTCACAACCAATTATTGGCATCAACGAACTGCATCCTGAGCGTCTGCGTCCGTTATTGCTCTCTAAGACCCAGCAGAAGCGGGCCGCTGAGGAACAGCAACTGACGCTCGATTTCAAAGACTGACTTCTGGCACTACCTGACCATCGAGCAGGTTGATGATGCGCTGGGCATAGCCGGCATCGCGCTCAGAGTGGGTCACCATCAGTACGGTGGTGCCCTCCTGATTCAGTTGGGTGAGCAGTTGCATCACCTCCAAACCGTTCTTCGAATCGAGGTTACCCGTAGGCTCGTCGGCAAGGATCAGCTTGGGGTTCATCACGACGGCACGGGCAATGGCCACGCGCTGCTGCTGACCACCAGAGAGCTGCTGAGGGAAGTGGTGTGCGCGGTGCGAGATGGCCATACGGCGCAGCACCTCTTCAACTCGCAGTTTGCGCTCCTTCTTCGGCACACCGAGATAGGTTAACGGCAGTTCCACGTTTTCCTCCACATTGAGTTCATCGATGAGGTTGAAACTCTGGAACACGAAACCAATCTGCCCCTTGCGAACCATCGTGCGCTGGCTCTCCTTCAGCTGCCCCACATCCTCGCCATCGAGCCAATACTTGCCACTGGTGGGATTGTCGAGCAAACCCAATATATTTAACAAGGTAGACTTGCCACAGCCCGAAGGCCCCATGATGGCCACAAACTCACCTTTCTTCACTTCGAGCGACACACCGCCCAATGCTACGGTCTCCACCTCTTCCGTGCGGAACACCTTCTGAATGTTTTCAAGTTTAATCATCGTTTTATTCTGTTTTAATATTGTTAATCGGATTCTCAGAAGCAGCGCGCCAGCTCTGGATGATAACGGTGAGCAGGGAAATGATGAAGCAGGTAAACCCGGCGGCAGCGAATATCCAGGGGCTGAGCGCGATGCGGTAACTGAAGTTGCTGAGCCAGTCGTGCATGATGTACCACGAGATAGGCACAGCAATGACAAACGAAATCAGCATGGGCACGGAGAATGTGCGGAGCATCAGCAGCAGGATCTCTCCTGAAGTGGAGCCCATCACCTTGCGAATGGCAATCTCCTTCTGCCGCTGACGGATGAAGAAGAGCGACAACCCCACGTAGCCCAACACCGAGATGACGATGGCAATGAGGGTGAAAAGTGTGATGATTTTCAACGTGTTCTGCTGGTCCTCGAAAGTTTCGGAGATACCCTCTTCCAAACTGCTGACATACCAAACCAATTCTTCTTCAGAGACACCCAGTCCTCTCAGCATTTCGTCGAAAGCGGTCTTCGCCAGCTTATCTCCATTTGTCTTGACGAGGAAGTTGGGATTATCTACATGCTCCTGCAGGCGGATGGCGAAAGGTTCTGCTTCGTGTAGCACGTTGATGCGATGGAAGTCCTTAATGATACCGCAGATGGGGGCCGTCTCGTCTTTGCCCCAAACCATCTCGCGGTCATCATCCGACAACTCCAACCTCCGCTTGGCATCCTCATTCAGATAGTAGCCATCGCTGGTGTTACCATAGTCTTGGAGAATATCCAGTCCATAGAGGCTGAAGGCCGTTGAGTCCAAATCGGTCAGGAACAGGCTCGTCAGTTTGTCGCCGTTCGTAATACTTCTTATGCTACTGTTGTAGGTGACAAAGGTCGTTCCACTATACTCACCGATTCGCTCTACGAAAGGCATCTTCTCCAACAGACTCCTGACAGTCAGGCTTTTACCATCAGGTGTATTCACATAATAGAGTCGTTCCGTATTGAATCCTAATGGCGCATGAATAAGGTGATTTAGTTGTAACCAGATGACAAGGGCAGAAGTCAGCATCGTGATGGTGACGACGTTCTGCAGGATGATAAACACCTTGCCCAGCACCATCTTGGAGCGATAGCGGAAGCTGCCTTTCACGATGTCGATGGGCTGGAAACGCGAAATCTGCCACGATGGCATGATGCCTGAGATGATGCCAGTCAGTAAGACGAACCCCATGCTGACACCTACAGTGTCCAAACGAATATCATTCATCAGGTCAATCTTACCCTTGAACAGTTCGGCAGCTTCGCCTTGGAAACAGCAGGCTAAGACGAAACCTGCGACAAAACAGAAAGTCACCATCAGCGTAGACTCGACTATTAACTTCAGGGAAATGCTGCGCTGACTGCTGCCAAAGAGGCGTCGCGTGGCCATCTCCTTGGCGCGGAAGCCTGTATTGGCGACGGTCAGGTTGATATAGTTACTGACAGCGAAGAATAGGATGGCCAGCACGGCGGCCAAAAGGATATGGAGTCGTGTCTTGTCACCTTTCTGCATGCCAGCACCGTTGTTTTGCGGTGCAAACATAATGTCGGTCAGTGGTGTTGCAAAGAACTCTTGGTTTTCCATGTGTGCCCACATATAGTTCTTGGCCAGATGGTCTTCAATCATTTTTTTCTTGGCATCAAGTGTCGCGCCTGGACGCAACATAAGAAATGCTTTGCAGGCACCTGTACCGCTATATGCGAAAGAACGGGGTCTAAGCGTATAGCCCATCACCTGAGGAAAACGCTCCATGTTGGCAATGATTTGCGTCTCATTGGGCAGCACCGTACGGTCGAAATCCTTCACGATGCCGCTGACAGTATAGACCAACGTCGAGTCGTACGGATCTTCGTGGTTCATGAAGACAGAGCGCTTGCCAACAATCTGCAATGATTCGCCGATGGGATCCTTCTCACCAAAGAGACGCCGAGCCAGTCTTTTCGTGATAACGCACTTGTCTGGCGCATCGAGAACTGTCCGTTTGTCTCCCTTCGTTAATTCAAAATCGAAGAAGTTGAAGAATGTCGAGTCTGCCAGCATAATGATGCCATTCTCCTTATCTCCATCCTTCACCTCTTGCTGACCATATTTTATCCGTCCGTTCTGACTCATCACGCAACAGGTCTGCTCTATTTCCGGGCACATCTCTTTAATTTCTTGTGCAGCTTGCGGCCACATAAAGAAGTCCTCGCCACTACCCGTCAGGTAGATGCGATCTGCATTCTTGTGCCACGAGTCGATGCTATACTGGCGCCAGGTGTAGTCGCCCATCAGGATGATGAACATCAGCGACACCACCAGACCTGCTATATTTATTAAGGTATATAGCTTATTGCGCGAAAGGAATCTGAAATAACTCTTCATATTTATGTTCTTTTGTTCTTATGTCTAAAAATGACACTGCAAAATTACGCCATAAAAACGAATCCGCCAAGGCTTTTTACCCTGGCGGAAGCAGATTGTCTAATTATTAGACAACTCAGCGTATGATTATTAGACAACTTGAGGTTAAATATGTTAGAAAAAGCGGAGAGAATGTTAATTCCTAAGATGAAGAAACTACTGTTATTGTTGATGGCTTTGGGCTTATCCGTATTCTGCTCTTACGCTCAGACAGAGCTTAACGACAGCGTTAAGCCCCAAACTTACCATCTGGAATCAAACTTGAAACCGCAACTCATGATGAGTTCCCCACAATACGATGCTGGTTTACTGCAAAAGCCCCTTGAATCGTTATCACTCAATCCGCAGGCTACCAAACTCGATGTATCGCCTAGTCTCTATGATAACCGTAGGGGAAGTTGGGAAATCAATACTATGCAAGGCGGTAAACTGTTTCAGCCCTGGCGTGGTGCATACATCATTGCCAGTGGTGGCGTGAATGTCATGCCTGGACTTCTGGACCGCGAGTCAGGAGCCTTGACCCTGCAGCAGGATTTAGGACGATGGACATTCTCGGCTTCGGTGCTTGCCGATAAATATCGATTTTCAAGCATGGGGTTCTTGGAAACGCGCTATGGGGTAGGAGGTACTGTCGGCTATCGGGTTAACGAGCGCCTCTCGCTGCATGCCTTTGGCTAT
>ONPM01000052.1 GCA_900319715.1 uncultured Prevotella sp. | reverse complement strand
TAGATTTTCTTGGGATTGAAATGCTCCACCAGTTTGTAAGCGGCCTTGGCTGTGCCTCCTGTGGCAAGCAAGTCATCATGTATCAGCACGACATCATTCTCATCGATTGAGTCGAGGTGCATCTCGATGGTATCGACACCATACTCTTTCGAGAACGATTCCTTGATGACTGTTGAGGGTAGTTTGCCTGGCTTACGTGCCAGTACGATGCCACAGCCCAGACGACCAGCAAGTGCCGAAGCCATCACGAACCCTCGGCTCTCTATGCCTACGATCTTGGTGATGCCTTTGTCCTTGTAGATTGCCTCGAGTTCGTCGAGCATAATCTTTACGCACTCTGCATTCTTGTAGAGTGTTGTCACGTCACGGAAGTTAATTCCTTTCTTGGGGAAATCTGGTATCGCACGCAGATTGTCCAATAGTACTTTGTTGTTCATAATCAAGTAGTTATGTGATTGTAATATGTTGTTATGTTTCACGTGGAACATTCTTTCTCTTGTGCCTCCCATCACCTTCCTAGAAGCACCAATAGTACATTGATGTCGCTGGGTGAGACGCCAGGAATACGACTGGCCTGGGCCAATGTCTCGGGCTGGATCTTCTCCAACTTCTGACGGCACTCTGTGGATAGTCCTTGCAGTTCGTCGTATTTGAAATGGCCTTTGATCTTGATGTTTTCTAAGCGGTGCATCTTGTCTGCCACGATTCTTTCACGATCGATATAGCCTTTGTATTTCATACGGATCTCCGCTGCTTCCGCGATTTCTTCCTGACGGTTTTCCGGACGATTCAGCACTTCTTTCAACTGTGGGATGATCTCCGACAGGTTCTGCAGGTTGAGTTGTGGACGGTTGACAAGGTCTACGAGTTTGCAACCAAACTGGAGTGGGGTAGTGCCGAGAGCCTCTAAAGCAGAATTAATCAGTCTTGGCTTAATCGCAAAGTTCTGACAGAAGGTCTCGATTTCTTCGATATGCTGTTTCTTCTCCAGCCACCAGTCGTAGCGTTCTCTGCTGGCTAAGCCCAACTCGTATGCCTTCTCTGTCAGACGGGCATCGGCATCGTCTTGTCTTAGTAGGATGCGATACTCGGCTCTGGAGGTAAACATCCGGTAGGGTTCATCGACACCTTTGGTCACCAAGTCATCGATGAGAACGCCAATATAGGCCTCGTCTCTGTGGAGTATGAAGCCTGCAGAGTCTGTGTCAGTATCGTTGCTCCTTGCTCCGTCTGTGGCTCCTGCCTTCAAGGCGGCGTTGATACCAGCCATCGTCCCTTGTCCGCCAGCCTCCTCATAGCCCGTCGTTCCGTTCACCTGACCAGCCATAAACAGATTCTTAATGATCTTCGATTCCAACGTATGTCGCAGTTGGGTTGGATCGAAGAAATCGTATTCTATGGCATAGCCGGGACGGTACACTTTCAGATCCCTTAGGGCAGGAATCTTCTTCAAGGCTGCAATCTGCACATCCATTGGTAGGGAAGAAGAGAATCCGTTCAGATACATCTCGTTGGTATCCTCTCCCTCTGGTTCTAAGAACAAGGGGTGCTTGTCTCTCTCTGGGAAGGTCACCAGTTTCGTTTCTATCGAAGGACAGTAACGTGGACCAATCGACTGGATTTGTCCGTTGTAGAGTGGGGAGTCGGCCAAACCACTTCTGAGAATCTCATGAACCTCAGCATTGGTATTCACCGTCCAACAGGGTAGTTGTTGCAGGGCTCCACCTTTGTTCATATAACTGAACTGGTAGGTTCTAGATTCTCCTGGCTGTATCTCCATATCCTCGAAATGCACACTTCGCTTATCGATGCGGACAGGAGTACCAGTCTTCATCCTGGCGGTAGTGACACCGTGGCGGGTGATGCTCTCCGTCAGGTGGGGTACGGCAGGCTCTGCGATTCTGCCACCAGCCACCATCTTTCGTCCGATATGCATCAGGCCGTTAAGGAAGGTGCCAGCTGTCAGCACCACACACTTCGCATAGAGTTCTGCTCCCCAGATGGTGCGGATGCCGATGGCCTCGCCATTCTCCACGAGTAATTCGTCAGCCTGATCCTGCCAGACGTCAAGGTTTGGGGTGGCGTCAAGATGTCTGCGCCACTCCCAGATGAACTTCCCTCTGTCGCACTGGGCCCTCGGACTCCAGACGGCAGGGCCCTTGCCCACGTTCAGCATACGGAACTGAATCGAGGTAGCATCCGTCACCAACCCCATCTGTCCGCCTAAGGCATCGATCTCTCGGACAATCTGACCCTTGGCGATGCCGCCGACAGCAGGGTTGCACGACATCTGCGCAATCTTGTTCATGTCCATCGTCACCAGACAGGTCTTGGCACCCATATTGGCTGAAGCGCAGGCCGCTTCACAGCCTGCATGACCGCCTCCGATGACTATCACATCATACTTGAATTTCATCCTTGTTTGCTATTTTTCCGCAAAAGTAACAATAAATTTTGAATATTATATGCATTTTTACCTCAAAAAACTTTGAAATATCATTATTTTATAGTATCTTTGCGGTCTAAAACAGTCTTTAAGTACTTATAAAGAGGTACATACGACGACGTTTGGACGGGGTTTGACGGCTCCGAAGTGTAAAGAAACGAGAACAATTATTCATATTTAAATAACTTAATTTCAACAACTTATGTGGTTAATCAATTCATCAATTGGTAGAAAAGTTGTAATGTCTGTGACGGGCATTGCGCTGATCTTGTTCCTGACCTTCCACGGTTGCATGAACATGGTGGCGCTTTTCTCGGAAGAGGGTTACAACATGATTTGCGAATTCCTGGGTGCCAACTGGTATGCTGTTGTGGCTACACTCGGTTTGGCTGCCTTGGCAGTGATTCACATCGTCTATGCCTTCATCCTGACGGCTCAGAACCGTACCGCTCGTGGCGATAACCGTTACGAGGTGGCAACAACGGTCAACCCCGGTAAGGTGGAGTGGGCATCGAAGAACATGCTCGTGCTCGGCATCATCATCCTGCTCGGACTGCTGTTGCATCTGTACAACTTCTGGTACAACATGATGTTTGCCGAGTTGGTAGGTTCCTACACGCAGTATGATCCGGCTGACGGCTTTGCATGGATCGTAGAGACGTTCTCCAGCCCTGTGTTCGTAGTGCTCTACATCATCTGGCTTGCTGCCATCTGGTTCCACCTGACTCACGGCTTCTGGTCAGCATTGCAGACCTTGGGTTGGAGTGGTAAGACCTGGCTCTGCCGTTGGAAGTTGATCGGCTTCATCTATGTGACGCTGCTCATGCTCTGCTTCCTGATTGTTGTTCTGGCTTTCGCATTCAAGTGCGCTCCGAGCCTCTGCTAATTATCAACTTTTAATTTCTAAGAATTATGGCTAAAGTAATTGATTCTAAGATTCCCGCAGGCCCAGTGCCTGAGAAATGGAAGGAATATAAGGCTCATCAGCGTCTTGTCAACCCGAAGAACAAGTTGAAACTCGACGTGATCGTGGTTGGTACTGGTCTGGCTGGTGCATCGGCTGCTGCTTCTCTTGGTGAGATGGGCTTCAATGTGATTAACCTGTGCATTCAGGACTCTTCCCGTCGTGCTCACTCGATTGCCGCCCAGGGTGGTATCAACGCCGCTAAGTGCTATCAGAACGATGGTGACTCGATCTATCGTCTGTTCTATGATACCGTAAAGGGTGGTGACTACCGTGCTCGTGAGGCCAATGTTTATCGTCTGGCTGAGGTGTCAAACAATATTATCGACCAGTGCGTGGCTCAGGGTGTTCCCTTTGCTCGTGAGTATGGCGGTATGCTGGCCAACCGTTCGTTCGGTGGTGCTCAGGTGAGCCGTACGTTCTATGCCAAGGGTCAGACGGGTCAGCAGTTGCTGCTCGGTGCCTACTCTTCACTCTCTTGTCAGGTGAAGGCCGGCAAGGTGAAACTCTATACTCGATATGAGATGGAGGATGTGGTGATCGTCGACGGCCGTGCTCGTGGTATTATCGCCAAGAACCTCGTTTCTGGTAAACTGGAGCGTTTCAGCGCCAATGCCGTGGTCATCGCTACTGGTGGTTATGGTAACACCTATTTCTTAAGTACAAACGCTCCCTCTTACGTTCAGATTCACCCCACCTGTATCCCCGTTCATGGCGACAAGCAGTCTAAGCTGACGCTGATGTCTGAGTCGCTGCGTAACGACGGTCGTATCTGGGTTCCTAAGAAACTGGAGGATGCCAAGGCTCTGCAGGCTGGAACGAAGCAGGGTTGGGAGATTCCTGAGGAGGATCGCGACTACTATCTGGAGCGCCGTTATCCTGCCTTCGGTAACCTCGTGCCTCGTGACGTTGCCTCTCGTGCCGCCAAAGAGCGTTGCGACAAGGGCTTCGGCGTGAACAATACGGGTCTGGCCGTGTTCCTTGACTTCTCTGAGTCTATCAACCGTCTGGGTCTGGATATCATCATGCAGCGCTATGGCAACCTCTTCGAAATGTACGAGGAGATTACCGACGTGTTCCCTGGAGACCTGGCCAACGAGATCAACGGCGTAAAGTACTACAAGCCGATGATGATCTATCCCGCTATCCACTACACGATGGGCGGTATCTGGGTTGACTACGAGTTGCAGACCTCTATTCCTGGCCTGTTTGCTATTGGTGAGTGTAACTTCTCTGACCACGGCGCCAACCGTCTGGGTGCTTCTGCTCTGATGCAGGGTCTGGCTGATGGTTACTTCGTGCTGCCTTACACCATTCAGAACTATCTGGCCGATCAGGCTGTATGGCCGAAGGTCAGCACCGATCTGCCAGAGTTCGCTGAGGCTGAGAAGAAGGTGGATGCAGAACTCGACCGCCTGCTCAACATCAAGGGCAAGCGCTCTGTCGACTCTATCCACAAGGAACTGGGTCACATCATGTGGGAGTATGTCGGTATGGGTCGTACTGCCGAGGGCCTGAAGACAGGTCTGAAGAAGATGCACGAACTGGAGAAGGAGTTCGACGAGAACCTCTTCGTTCCAGGCACGAAGGAAGGCCTGAACATCGAACTCGACAAGGCTATCCACCTGCGTGACTTCTTCACCATGGGTCAACTCGTAGCCTTCGACGCCCTCTCTCGTAATGAGTCCTGCGGTGGACATTTCCGCGAGGAGTATCAGACCGAGGAAGGTGAGGCTAAGCGCGACGACGAGAACTACTTCTACGTAGGCTGCTGGGAGTACAAAGGCAAGGGCAACGAGCCTGAACTCATCAAGGAGCCGCTGGAGTACGAGGCTATCAAGGTACAGACACGTAACTATAAAAACTAAGGAATTATGGCTAAGAATATAAGCTTTACAATAAAGTTCTGGCGCCAGAACGGCCCCAAGGACCAGGGACATTTCGACACCCACGAGATGCACGATATTCCCGACGATACCTCGTTCCTCGAGATGCTTGACATCCTGAACGAGGAACTCATCAACGAAGGCAAGGAGCCTTTCGTGTTCGATCACGACTGCCGCGAGGGTATCTGCGGTATGTGCTCACTCTACATCAACGGTACGCCTCATGGCAAGACCGAGCGCGGAGCAACAACCTGCCAGTTGTACATGCGCCGCTTCAACGATGGCGATGTGATCACCGTAGAGCCCTGGCGCTCAGCAGCCTTCCCTGTGATTAAGGATTGTATGGTAGACCGCAATGCCTTCGATAAGATCATCCAGGCAGGTGGCTACACCACCATCCGCACAGGTCAGGCTCAGGATGCCAATGCTATCCTGATTCCGAAGGAGGATGCCGACGAGGCTATGGACTGCGCTTCCTGCATCGGCTGTGGCGCTTGCGTGGCCGCTTGTAAGAACGGCTCTGCCATGCTCTTCGTATCTTCTAAGGTTAGCCAACTCGCCCTGCTTCCCCAGGGTCGCGTAGAGGCTGCTCGCCGTGTGAAGAACATGGTCGCCAAGATGGACGAACTGGGCTTCGGCAACTGCACCAACACCCGTGCTTGCGAGGCTGTCTGCCCGAAAAATGAGACCATCGCCAACATCGCCCGCCTGAACCGCGAGATGATCAAGGCCAAGTTGGCAGACTAAGACTGTTTATTGGTAATGGGGGCCATTATGCTCCCATTACCTTTATATAATAAAGAAGAAAGAGACACTATAAATATTATGAACAAAAACGAGAAATTTGTCATCACCATTAATCGTGAACTTGGCAGTGGCGGTCGTACTGTCGGTCGCATACTGGCTGAAAAACTGGGTGTGCCGTATTATGACAAAGCGATTCAGAAGCCCTTGGAAGAGAAGTTTAACATGACATCAGAGGAGATTGAGCACCTGAAAGGCAATGAACGCAGTTGGTGGCAGGAAATCAAGCGAGTATTGATTTTGGGAGAAGATGCTGCTAACTCTTTCGATTATTACGACGAGGAAAACAAGAAGCATGTGACCTCTGAGGCCGTGTTGAAGGCAGAAAAAGAGATCTTGCATAGCATCGCCATTGAGCAGTCGTGCGTCATTGCAGGCCGTTCGGCCTTCTATGTTATGAACGGCTTTCCCAATCGCCTGAACGTGCTCATCCAGGCCTCTATGGAGTATCGTTTGAAGCGCCTTATGGACAAGAGGGGCATCAGCGAGAAGGAGGCCAAGAAGATCATCAAGGAGGTGGACGAGGCGCGCGAGGAGTATCTAAAGAACAATGCCCACACCTCGCGCTACGACACTCGTAACTACGACCTGGTCATCACGATGGACGGCAAGACCGAGGAAGAAGCCGCCAACGTCATTTTGGCCTACATCGGCTAAGGCAAGGGCGTATGGAACAGATAGAGCGGATCAGACAGATGGAAATGCGGCTGGAGCGTTCGGCTGCGGCGGTGATGGAACTGTCGGCGGCGCTCGACAAGTATGAGGCTGCCCTGGAAGATATCAAAGCCCTCGACGCCTATTACGGCAGCGAGGAGTGGAAACAGGACTATGCCGATGACGAGGCCGCCCGATTGCCAGCCGGGCTCAAGCGTGGCGTGCTCTCTGAGGACGGCATGTGGAATCTCCTGTCTGACGCCAAAGAACTGGATGACCGCCTGAGAAGAGGATTCACGCAGCGAGTCTGACGCTTGGTGCGCTTAGCGTGGCATGAAGCGATTACAGTGATGACAGATTACAATTCGATAATCTGTCATCCTTTTCTTTTGCGGCGAACGAATTTCGGCAGGGAGATGACACCCGTAATCTGTAAAGTTAAATTTTCACTCCGATGGTGGCCATTAGCCAGCGAACTCTTTGAGTGTTGGGTTCATGGCCTTTTTTTTGATTTTTTAGATAAGATGGAGAGGTATCCTGCAAAAATGAAAGTATTTTTGTCTCGTGCAGGTTATTTTCTGTGCAGGCGGTCGATGATGACGGCGAGGGCACCGTCACCCGTCACGTTGCAGGCTGTGCCGAAGGAGTCCATAGCGATATAGAGGGCGATGATGAGTGCCTGCGCTTCAGGTCTGAACCCCAGTACGCCAGCCAAAGGCCCCAATGCCGCCATCGCTGCTCCGCCAGGAACCCCAGGCGCCGCCACCATGCAGACGCCCAGAAGTGCGATGAAATGGAGGAAAAGCGGCATATCGTGTGGCAGACCGCTGATCAGGCAGACGGTGAGGGCGCAGCAGGTAATCTTCATCATCGAGCCTGACAGATGGATGGTGGCGCAGAGCGGCACGCAGAAACTGGCGATTTCATCGCTCACTCCGTTTTTCTTTGTCTGTCGCAGCGTTACGGGTATGGTAGCGGCGCTCGACGAGGTGCCCAGGGCGGTGAAATAGGCAGGCAGCATATTCACCAGCAGGCGCAGCGGATTCTTTCTTGACAGTCCGCCGGCAATCAGGAATTCATAGGCGAGGATGACGACATGGAGCACAAAGATGATACAGATGATCTTGGCGAACACCACGATGATATGATAGGCCTCGCCCGTAAAGGTCATGCTGAGGAAGATGCCGAAGATATAGACAGGCAGCAGTGGGATGATGGCCACCTGGATGGTCTTCTCGATGATGGTACGGAACTCCGTGAAGCCCTTTTTCAGCGTCGGAGAGTCGGTATAGGCGATGCCGATGCCCACCACGAAAGAACTTACCAATGCCGCCATCACATCGAGAATGGCAGGGATATTCAGTTGGAAGTAGGGTTGCAGTGCCTCTGCTTTTTCTACCGCCATCGAGGTCTCCGTATCTGTCAGCATGGGGAAGAGTGCCGAGCCGGTGGCGAAGGCCAACAAGCCGGCCAGGATGGTGTCGGCATAAGCCAGTCCTACCGTCAGCAGCAACAGGCGGCCAGCCGCCTTTCCGATGTCGGCGATGGCTGGGGTGACTAGGCCGATGATGATGAGCGGGATGAGGAAACCCAGGAACTGACTGAACACATAGTTGAACGTCACGAACACGCGCACCAATGCCTCTGGCAGCACGTTTCCAAGTACGACCCCCACGACGATGGCAATCACGATGCGAGGCAACAATCCAAATCTCTTCATACCTTATATATTATTCATACTGCAAAGATGAGAAAAATATCTGAGATGAGTATGGGAAATCACTGATATTTCAGTTTTTTTCATATTTTAGTTTGGTGTTATGAAAAAAGTTGCGTAATTTTGCAGTAGATTTGATGATATAGGTGACAAATGTAACCATTCGTTATGTACGAGGAACAGTTAGTATATATTGACTCATCCTACATGATGTTCTACGGTGGTGCGGCCGTATTGGCGCTCGTTGCATGTATCTATCTGCTGTTTCGCCGCAGCAATGCGATCGTGCCGGGAATCACCCCTCCGCTGCGTCTGCGCCGCTGGACGGCAGCCTTCTTTGCCGTGATGTTCCTGAGCCATCTGTGGTGGTGGCTGATTATCCATTACGCCTTAATTGGCGACCTCTGGTTGAACTTTATGGTGGCAGCCAGTCTTGACTGCCTGATGGTGGTGCCGACTTTGATAGCCGTCATGGTCGTTATGCTGCAAGACCGCCGGCGGCCGCTCTGGCCCATTGCTGTGATCCAGGTGTCCGTGGTGGCCTTTTTTGCGGTGTGCATACCACAGCGCAGCAATACCATCGTGCCATTGATACAGTACTATTTCCTGTTTCTGGGCGTTGGCTTTATTATATATATGGTGTTAGCCCTGCGGCAGTACAGACTTTGGCTGTGCGACAACTATGCCGACCTGGAGCACAAGGAGATCAGATATAGCCTCATGGCGCTCGTCGTAGGCCTGCTGTTTAATGTTTTTTACCTGAGTGGCACTACAGGGATGGTTGCTCAGTATGCCGTACAAGCGTTCGATTATATGTTTGTCATTCTGTTGCTGTGGCGCGTGGAGACGCTGCAGACGCTGGACGACACTCTCACCCCGATGCCTGGACTGGAAGCAGAGGCTGCTGTGTCAACGATGGTGTCGCCGACCACCCTTCCTCCCGACATCGACCTCCTGTTGGAGGGACGTGTTGAGGCTACACAACTCTATTTGCGGCACGATATTAAAATCGGCGACCTCTGCAAGGCTATCGGCACCAATCGCAGTTACCTCAGCCTGTACTTCAAGCGGCAGAATACGACTTATAATGCCTACATAAACGGCTTGCGCATCCAGCACTTCATCCGTCTCTACCGTGAAGCAGTCGCTGCCAAGCGCACCTTTACTGTCCAGCAGTTGGCGGAGGAGAGTGGTTTCAGAAATTACGCCACTTTCGGAAAAGCCTTCAAGCAGCAGATGGGGGAGACTGCCACTGCCTGGATGCGCGATGCTGCCGAGTAGGAACCAGGAAGCCTCTGGCGGGGGGGACTGGTGTGTGAAATTCACCAATTTTCAATAGAATTCTCAAAAATTTCGATAGAATTCTCAAAAAATGTGCCTTCATGCCTTCTTTTCTATTGCAAAAATCAAAGGTTTTTTGTAATTTTGCATCACTTTTCGCATCCGATGCGACCATAGTTGATGATAAATGACTAGACATGAGCATAAGGGTATTAGATTTGCAAAAGATTGTTTTCACAGTAGTTCTGCTGGCGATGAGCACGACCCTCATCGCCCAGCAGACATCTGCAAGCCATGAGAAGCAACCCCAGCAGCCTTCGGAGAAAGAGCAGACCATGATGCAGCGGCTCTATGAGGCGCAGATGAACGGCAGCGACTCGGATTTCTACGAGGCGCACGAGTCGTTTATGAACTATCTGAAGCAGAACCAGAACTGGGATACGTACTATCGTACGTGGATGAACCGCGTGATCTATGATGTGAATCACAAGCGATTCCATCGTGCTTTTGCCGAGATCAACTACATCGCCGACGCCATCAAAGAGCGCCATCAGGAGCAGTATCTCTATATCGTTAACATGGGGATGGGGTTCTTCTATAACGGCCGCAACCAGCCGGAGGTGGCCGAGAAGTTCTTCAGGCGGGCGTTGCAGGGCATCGATCTGGAGAAGGATCCTGTGGCAGCCTTCAATGTGTATCTCTCGCTAGCGCAGACGCTCAGTTTCAAGCACCCTGCCGAGGCGATGGCCTGTCTTGACAGCCTGCCGCAGCAGATGCTCGACAACCCGATGTACGAGAGCGGCGTGCTGGGATACCGCTGCATCATTGCCAACAAGCAGGGCGACGGCAAGGCCTTTGACCGTTATTTCGCCCGATACGACAGCATCCGGCGCTATCAGCCAGAGCAGTTCAACGCTGCCAATCTCCAGCAGGTGATGGTGTGCCGCTGCATCATGCAGAAAGACTGGGAGCGGGCCCTCGCGTGGTGCGATTCCATCGACGTGCCCCTCACGGCCACCGAACTGCGCGCTAACGTCTACGAGCAGATGGGTGACTGGCAGCAGGCCTTCCGTGCCTCGGAACAGAAGGACAGCCTCGTGCTGCTGGGCGAGCGTGAGGCCCTGGAACTTCACATGGAGGATATGGAGCACGACATCGACCTGCTTCAGGCGGAGCAGGAGAAGGCCGAGATGCGTCGCAACGAACTGGTGATCGTCGGGCTGATGTCGCTGGCTATCATCGGCCTGCTCGTGGGCATGCTCATCTTCCGCCACCAGAAGAACCGCCGGCTCAAGGAGCAGTTCCTGCAGTTGCAGGAGGCCCGCCGCAGCACGGAGGCCGGCCAGGCCATCCGTAGAGCCTTTGTGGGCACCCTGCAGGAGAAACTCAAGTCGCCCATCAACGTGCTGCGCGGCTATGCCCGCATCTTCAACAACCCGCACTTCCTGCTGAAGCCCGAGGAGCGCCCCAAGCGATACAACGACATCCTGAAGGCCGCACGGAGCATAGAGGCGATGCTAGACCCCATGCTCGACTCCTATGCCCAGGGCACGACGGGCATCACCGAAGAGGAGAAGCGTGTCTGCATGACCGCCCTCCGCTCGCCTCTGCTCACGCTGATCAACACCTCGGAGGTCATCATCGACGGGAAGGGACAGATACCGCACGAGGAATACATGCAGTTGCGCTCGGCCATATGCCGCGATGCCTACCACGTGGCCACCTCTACCAACCAACTCCTCCTGTTCAGCCTCTATGGCGACCACATGCCCATACCTAAGCCCGACCATGTCAACCTCAACGAGATGGCGCTGTCCATCCTCACCAGTTATGACATGCAGCCGTCGGCTATTGACGAGAACCGCAAGGTGGTGACCGAGTTTTCGACCGAGGTGGCCGACGATGTGATGATCAATGCCTCGCCGCTGATACAGGAGTTGATGAACTGCCTGCTCGACAATGCCTGCAAGTACGCCACTGGCGGCAACGTGCTGATGAGTTGCCACGACTGCGGCGATGGCACCTATGCCATATCGGTGAGCGACGACGGCCCTGCCATCCCTGCTGCCGACGCCGAGCGCATCTTCACCCCCTTCTTCAACGTCTCCCCCGATGAGCACAGCCTGGGTATCGGCCTTCCGCTGGCCCGCAGGCTGGCAGAGTCCATGGGCTATCAGGTGGCGCCCGACCTGACCTTCACTAGAGGTGCCCGCTTCGTAGTGACTGGGCTCAGTTGATGACTGTCTCCCGGGCTCCATTCCTGCAGTCTGTGACAGTTGTGACAATTAAATTTTCACCCACCTCAACAATATTATTATATATATAATATATTATATATATAATAATAAAATTCTACCCTACATTTTTCGCGCGAAAATAACTGTCACAACTGTCACGCCGTGTTCCGTTCCTCCCTGATTTTGCTATCCCTACATGGCAAAACCGCGGGTGCGTTGATAAGTATATATCCTTAACGGTCGTTCCGATGCCTTGCAACACTCATTCCGATGCCTTGCAACACAGTAAGAGATGCCTCCCGCCATAACGTGGAAGGCATCGTTTACTCTCTAAACAGGCATTGTTTACTCTCTAAGCAGGCGTCAGCACGGCAATCAGCAGGCCTCTCGCTCCGATATTCCCCCCTCCGCAGAAGATTATCTGCCGATTCTTGTGTTTATTTCGGAAATCTTTGTACCTTTGCTGGCGCAAATAGAAACGAAAATGAGACAGAAAATTGTTGTTACCCTTTTATGGTGTGTCGCTGGGGCGCTGGGCGTCAGCGCGCAGAACACGGTCGAGAGTATCCGCAAGGCGTATCAGGCCGTCCACGAGGACATGGACAGGATGCAGCCTGATGCAGATGGCTTCTCAGCCATGCCGCGCGAGTATTTCGATCTGAACGTGGTGCAGAACCTGCCTGCCACGGGCCTTCACAAAGAGCACGTCCGCATGTACTACGGCGAGTTGGAACCCGAGGAGGAGGGCAATCCCTATCCGCCTCACTATCTGCGCTTTGTCACAGCCAGATACAATTTCGCCGCCCGTGAGTTCTACGAGGAATATCTCTACGACGACAAGGGGCAGGTGATGTTCATCTACGCCATCTCGCCCGATGTCGGCGAGAATCTGGTGCCCTATGAGATGCGCATGTGGTTCGACGGGCGCCGTCTGCTGCGCTTCACGGCCAAGAAGGCAGAAATAGCCGAGGCCCCTGAAGACGGGAACCTGCTGAAGGCCCCGTTTAAAGAGGTGTACTCTGGGGCGGTCATCCCTGAGATGTACGTCGAAGAGACTGACCGTTGTAAGGCGCGTGCCCGCCGATTCCTGAAAATGTTCAAGGGAATCGACGACAATACCTATCTCTGAGGCTTATTTCACCTTCCAGACGTTCAGCACGATGCCCTTGAATTCCTGTGTCCACTCTGGGGCACAGACGAAGAGGGCGTTGTTCAGCCAGCCGTAGGGACTGTCGGCAGGCGCCTCGAACTGCGGGGCGGCCTTGAAGTAGAAGGTGGGTTGGCCGTTGGCATCCTTTCCGCTGGCAATGATGCCTCGGTTGCGGACGTGGATGTAGACGCCGTCGTCGGTCTTGATGCAGTAGATGGCCTCCAGTTCCGTGCGGTCTCCGGCATTCAACTGGTAGTCGGCTCCGCCGTTGATGATGGTGCCCTTGAGCAGCGGGCCCTCGAAGGTGCCGCCGGTAATGGGGATCACGGTGCGACGTCCGTGCTGGGTGTTGTCGATGCCGAAGGCTTCGCCCAGCGTCACTCTCAGTTGCAGGGCAAACTCCAGTTGCGGTGTGTCCTTGGGGGGATAGGTCTGGGCGCTGACGTTGAGTGTAAGGGCCGTCAGCAGGGCCGCGAATAGTAGTTTCTTCATAAGTTGGGTTTGTTTTATCTCTTACGGACTGTTCTCGTCGTCTTCTTCTTGGGGGCGGGCTTCGGCTTGGGTGCGAAGGGGTCGCTGATGATGCTGACGCGCAGGATACGGACATCCTTCGTGGGACGGTCGTTCTTGTCGGTAGCCATCTGCTGGATGCGGTCTACGACGTCCAGTCCGGCGGTGACCTCGCCAAACACGGTGTACTGCCCGTCCAGATGGGGCGTGCCGCCAACCGTCTTGTAGGCCTCTGCCATCTCTGCCGTTATCTTCACCGCTCCGTTGGTGGCAGAGTCCAGTTTCTGCTGGACAAAGGCCAGCCGCTTGTCGTCGTAGATCTTGCCCCACACGATATAGAACTGTGCCGCTCCGGAACGCCTCTCAGGATTCACCTTGTCTGACTCCCGCGCGGCGGCCACCATGCCTCTGCGATGGAATATCTGAGGCAGCCGGAACTCGGCCTCGATGGTATAGTCCAGTTCGCCCGCTCCCAGCAACTGTCCTGGCTGGGCGGTGCGGCTGTTGAGGTCGCCGGCCTGAATCATGAAGTCCTTGATGACACGATGCACCAGCAGCGAGTCGTAGAACTGCATCCTGACCAGTTTCATGAAGTTGTCACGATGTTGCGGGGTCTCGTTGAAGAGGGCTATCCGGATATTCCCCTCCGTGGTTTCCAGTTCCACCTCTGCCCGCTCCTGTGCAGGGATGTTGGCACAGAAAAACAACAGCAGGGCGGCGAAAAAGACTCTGATCTGCATAGCGATACGGTTTTATCGGCCACAAAGATAACACTTTTTCCTGAAAACAGGCTTCATTTTCGAGATTTATTTGGTTATTAGGCCGTTTATTCGTATCTTTGCGCCATCAACTTAGGGCAGATGCAACACACAGAACGGAACAAAATCACTGAGCAGCCATCGCACTACGACCATCTGGAACGGATGACGGTCTCGGAATTGCTGCAGCACATCAACCACGAGGACAGACTGGTGGCTGAGGCTGTAGAGAAAGCCCTGCCGCAGATCGGAGCCCTCGTGGAGGCCATCGAGCCGAGGATGAAGCGAGGCGGAAGGCTCTTCTATGTGGGAGCAGGAACCAGCGGGCGGCTCGGCGTGCTCGATGCCAGCGAACTGCCGCCTACCTTCGGCATCTCTGAAGACTGGGTGGTGGGGCTTATCGCAGGTGGTGACAGGGCTCTGCGCCACGCGGTGGAGAAGGCTGAGGACGATCCGGAGCAGGGGTGGCGCGACGTGATGGCCTACGGCCCTGACGCTGACGATTGCGTGGTCGGCATCGCTGCCTCAGGCACTACTCCCTACGTGGTTGGGTCGGTCAGAAGGGCCCAAGAGAACGGGCTGCTGACGGGTTGCATCACCAGCAATCCGGAGACGCCACTGGCCGCCGCCGCTGACTATCCCGTCGAGACGATCGTGGGGCCTGAGTTCGTCACCGGCTCCAGTCGCATGAAGAGCGGGACGGCCCAGAAGATGGTGCTCAATATGATCAGTACGGCGCTGATGGTCCGCATGGGGCGCGTAGAGGGGAACCGCATGGTGAAGATGCAACTGACGAACGCCAAACTGGTGGACCGAGGCACGCGGATGCTGCAGGAGTCGCTGGGGCTCACCTACGATGAGGCCCGCCGGCGACTGCTTGATGCCGGCAGTGTGGATCGCGTGCTGAAGGAAGAACAACGATAAACAAAGGACTCTGGTTTACCTGGCGCACGAGGTTTGTGCAGTTCCGGATGGTAGGCGAGATGTTTCGCTTGCTGACCGACTCTGCCGTTAGTACGGTGAGCGAACAGGTCAAGGAGAAGAATGGCCGTTATGCCTTCCGACTGCTCGACGATTACCGGACTCAGAAGCGGCAAGGCATCAAGGAACCGACATTCCACCGCAGTCAATTCCCGGAACTGGAGGCAGAGTTGGAATGCTGGGAATAGGCTGGGGCTTTTCCAATAAGAAGATTCATTTTCCCATGGTTGACAAGACCAGGTCTATCTCCTGATAGGTGACCTCAGGCGGACAGAGGCTCTTGATGGCCGTCTTGCCCTCGTTGGCGCCTATCATCTGGATCACTTTGCGGATGGCATCTTGATGGGCGGGAGGTATGAGTTCGGAGAGCGTCACCTCTCCCGTAGGGATGAAACGGGCCAGGTGGCTGATGATGGTGCCCATGGTCAGAGCGCGCTCTTTGGCGATTTCATCGGGCTTCATGCCTTGTCGGTACATCTGAATGGTTACGTCCCATGTCTTGGGCTTGAGTTCTTTCTTCGCCTTGGGTTCTTTCTTCGCCCTGACCCTTTTCTTCACCTGATCCTCATCGATGGCATCGAGCATCGAGTATTGTTTCTCTCGCAGATAGGTGGTGATGGAGAAGCCTTCTTCGGCAATCCTCGCCAGCAGATAACGGCGCGAGAGGACGGCCTGCCTGGTCTCTGTGAGTGAGTCACCGTATCGCGACATTGCCTGTTTGTTGTTGCTCTGGATGCTGCCTGCCAGTTGCAGGGCGTTGCCGTAGGCTTTTCGGATGGACTCCTCGAAATAGGCGGCACTGCGCTTGACACGTTCTAAGAACGCCTCTTGGTGCAACTCTTCCGCAGGCGTCTGACGGATCTTCTGCAGCCACTTGTCTGACACAGCCATCGCCTCTGTACTCAGTCCTGCCAAGACACGCTTATGCAGTTCGGTGATGTCGGTATAACTGTGATAGAAGAACTCTGTCATCAGCCGCAGCAGATGTTCCTCCTTATAAAAGATGTCGTGGAAGTCGAAGAGTTCCAGCAGCAGCAGTCGATAGTATTCCTCTTTCAGCAGGGGCAGTTGGCGGATGCTCTTCTGGGCATCTTCTTCCTGATGGCCGATATAGTCCTCCACCCGTTGGTCTGAGATGATAGCCCGTGCCTCGATAGGAGCGGAAAGCACCATCCCGTCGAGTGTCCTGCAGCGGCTGAGGGCGACATATACCTGCCCTGGGGCAAAAGAGAGGTTGGCATCGATGATGGCGTGGTCGAAGGTGAGGCCCTGGCTCTTATGGATGGTGATGGCCCAGGCCAGTCGCAGGGGCAGTTGGTGGAACTTGCCTTGCACCTTCGTCTCTATCTCGCGGGTCTCGGGGTTGAGTTGATACTGGGCATTCTCCCACGTCAGCGGCTCCACTTCTATCACCTCGCTGTCACCAGGACAGAGCACACAGACCCTGCTCTGGCTGATCTCAACGATCTCGCCGATGCGGCCGTTGAAGTAACGGTGTTCGCCTGTGGGATCGTTCTTCACGAACATCACTTGTGCCCCTTGCTTCAGTGTCAGCCTGTCACTCGTCGGATAGGAGTAGTCAGGGAAGTTGCCCTCGATCTTTGCCTCAAAGGTGTAGTTGCCGCCTGGCAGTTTCAGGAGTTCACGCTCGTTGTAACTGTCTGCCAGATGGTTGTGGGTTGTCAGGCGGATATATCCCTCGCCAGCCTTGGGGGTGAAGTTTGGCACACATCTTTTATTTAATAAGGTGATATCGTCGGCTGTGGGGTGTGCCTCACGGATATGATTGAGGATACGAATGAACGTATCGTCCTCCTGACGGTACACTTTTTCCAGTTGGATGGTGACGTATTCTATCTGCTGCAGGGCCTTCGAGCCGAAGAAGTAGGGCGTATCGTAATAGGGCTTGAGCATCGCCTCGTCTTCTGCCGTCACCACGGGCGTCAACTGTTGCAGGTCACCGATCATCAGCAGTTGTACACCGCCGAAGGGCTTGTATCTGTCGCGGAAGCGCCGGAGTACGGAGTCGATGGCATCGAGCAGGTCGCTGCGCACCATCGAGATCTCGTCGATGATCAGCAGGTCGAGCGAGGCGATGATGCGGCGTTTCTCCTTGCCGAAGTCGAACTTGCTCTTGATGCGGGCATGGGGCACGAAGGGCGAGAACGGCAGTTGGAAGAAGGAGTGGATGGTGACGCTGCCGGCATTGATGGCTGCCACACCTGTGGGCGCCACAACGATAGAGCGTTTCTTGCTCTGTTCTATGACGGTCTTCAGGAAGGTGGTCTTTCCCGTACCTGCCTTGCCCGTAAGGAAGATGCTGCGACCTGTGTGCTCCACGAAGTCCCATGCATCGCACAGAGCCTGGTTCTCATCGTTAACTCGGATTGTTTCCATAGTTCATTTAGTGTTAAAAGGGTTTATTATCATGATGTTGTATTCGTTTGTCGGATGCAAAGGTACGAATAAGCGAGTAAAAAACCAAATAATTATTTGAGTTTTTCGAGCGAGAGTACTTTCGAGCATTTCTCAAAGGTACGAATAAGCGAGTAAAAAACCAAATAATAAGCCGGAAAATGATAATTTGTGGATAATCAGTTGTTTATTTCAACGAATTATAGTACATTTGCAGCATCGATACATCAACAAACATAAAAACAGATTAATGATGAATGTAGGAGACAAGGCGCCCGAGGTTCTGGGCAAGGATGAGCAGGGACGGGACATCCGTCTGAGTGACTATCGTGGTCGTAAACTTGTGCTTTATTTCTATCCGAAGGACAACACCAGTGGCTGTACGGCTGAGGCTTGCAGTCTGCGCGACCATTACCAGCAGTTGCAGGGTGCTGGCTACGAGGTGGTTGGCGTGAGCAAGGACTCGGCGGCCTCGCATATAAAGTTCAAGGGGAAGCACGAACTGCCCTTCCCCTTGATTGCTGACGTTGACAAGACATTGATGGAGGCGATGGGTGCCTGGGGCGAGAAGGTGATGTATGGCAAGAAGACTATGGGCACCATCCGCACCACTTTTATCATCAACGAGGAGGGTATCATCGAGCAGATCTTCGCTGGTAAGCAGGTGAAGACCAAGGAGCATGCCGTCCAGATATTGACTCGCTGACAGTCTGCAAGTTACATCTGCTGGTGGTGGCTATTACTCTGAAGTAACGTCTTCTATCTGGTCGATGATCTCCTGATACTGGCGCTGGGTCTTGAAGTGGAGGGAGAATCCACAGATGGCTCCGATGACACCGCCGATGCATCCACCCCAGAAGAGGCCGTTGGTGAGGGCACCTGGGTGAAGCTGGTATGACTCGTACATAAACCAGCCCAGGAAGACGATGATGAGGGGGATGCCGATGAAGAGCCAGTTGGCGTCGAACTTCTTAGCGCGAGCCATATGGCGACGGACGTCGACAAGGCTGTTTGTCATCATGTCCAGGTCGAGGTTCCTGCTGTTGTAATAGGTGCCTCCCAGACAGACCAGCATGACGATGCAGGTGAAGATCCAGAAAGGAATGGAGAAACCTGACAGTATCACGAAGGCCCAGTAACTGTAGGGAATCATCAACACACAGACGGCCATGATGAAGTAATACCTGCGGTTGATCTTGTTGGCGGTCTTTTCCATCGAATGGCGGATAATGCGGTCATTCACTATCTCCTGCTGATCCAGTTTCTTCTTCAGGGTGTTCAACTGCTGGCGCATATCCTCTAATTCAAATTCGTTGTTGTTCATAATGGGTCAAGTTTTAATCGTTAGACATTTGTTTTAACTGTTCTCTGATTCTGAACAGGCGGACGCTGACATTCTTAGTTGAGATGCCGACAATCTGTCCGATTTCCTCGTAGGGGAGATTCTCGAGCCAGAGCAGGACGATCGCACGGTCGAAGGGCTGTAACTTGGAGATGCGCTTGTGGAGCATGTCCACTTGCTTGGTGTCCTCGTCACGGTCTTCAAAGAGGTTGATGTCCATCGTCAGGCGGACTTCTGCAGAGCGCCTCTTCTTCTTCCTGTCGATAGAGATACAGGTGTTCAGGGCGATGCGGTAGATCCACGTCTTGATGTCACTGCGATGCTCAAAGTTGTCGAATCCTTTCCAGATGTTCACTAGTACCTCTTGGAACAGGTCGTTCACTTCATCGGCATCCTGCGAGAACATGTAGCACACGGTGTAGATGGTGCTCTTATGTTCCTTAACGGTTTGCGCAAACTGTTGTTCTAATACGTTCATTGTCTCACTGTTTTTGAATCATTTTGACTATCGTCGAAAATACTTACGCTCGGCATAGTTAGCATGCTCACTCTGCTCTCGCTTAAACGTATTTTTGCCCATTTGACGTCATATAGTGACAAAAAACTACACGAATTCCATGCAAAGATACATTTTTTTTTATAAGTCGTGGCAGTATTAGCGGAAAAGTTGTATTTTTGCACGGTTATTGGACTACAATGGAAAGGAACAGAGAGATCTATAAGGTGACGCTGGTGGGGGGAGCGGTGAATGTCATACTGCTGCTCTTCAAGTTCGTGGCGGGCATCGTGGGCCATAGTGCTGCGATGGTTGCCGATGCCGTCCATTCGCTGTCCGATTTCGTGACGGATATCATCGTCTTGGTGTTCGTCCATATCAGCGGCAAGCCTCAGGACAAATCGCACGACTATGGTCACGGCAAGTACGAGACGCTGGCGATGACCTTGATAGGTGTGGCGCTGCTGACGGTGGCCATAGGCATCTTATATAGTGGGGCGACGAAGATTGTGGCCTGGTTGGGAGGTGAACAGTTGGAAGCCCCAGGCATGCTGGCACTATGGGCAGCCTTGTTGTCGATCATCCTCAAGGAGGCCGTCTATCATTACTCGATGGTGAAGGCCCGCCAGTTGCAGTCGCAGGCTGTCGAGGCCAACGCCTGGCACCATCGCAGCGACGCCTTGTCTTCCATTGGGACGGCCATAGGCATTGGTGGTGCCATCTTCTTGGGACAGCGCTGGACGGTGCTCGACCCTTTGGCATCAATTGTCGTGGGTGCGTTTATCGTGAAGGTGGCCGTCGACCTGCTGCGCAACGGCATTGGCGACCTGATGGAACACTCATTGCCCGATGCCGTCGAGGACGAGATTCTGCAACTGGTGGCATCCCTGCCTGGACTGGTGGAACCGCACGACTTGCGGACCCGAAGAATCGGTAACCACTACGCTATCGAACTGCATATCCTGATGGATGGCGACATCAGTCTGCGCCAAGCCCACGACAAGGCCTCGGAAGTGGAGGACCTGTTAAGGGACCACTATGGCGAGGACACCCATGTGGCCGTACATGTAGAACCGAAATAAAAGGTATAGGAAGATATGCTGCTTGCAAAAGTCGTAGGTATTATTTTCCCCTCCTAAGTTAGGAGGGGTTAGGGGTGGTCTGAACAAGCGCCAATGAACGCCCTAACCCTCTGAATATACTCTTCGCGATAATCACTGTAAGATTGTGCATGTTTAGTGCCCTTGGTAATCCATAGTTCCTTCTCTCCTTGCTTGGCTTCGTAGAGTGGGTGAACCATCTCAGAAGGAACAAACGTGTCGTCATCACCGTGGATGAAGAGCATGGGGTAGGGGCACTTCCCGACCTGTTTGATGGATGACGCCTCGCCAAAACTCCAGCCGTAATCGGGAAGTCTGACAAGCCGAACTCCTCTTTCAGTTCGTAACTGAACTCATCCCACACGCTGGTATAGCCGCAGTCTTCGACAAAACGGACAGTCTTCACGCACTCTGGCATCTTCTCTCCTGACACACACATCGTCGTAGCAGCACCCATCGACACGCCGTGAATGACGAAGTCGTTGGTACCAAACAGTTTCGAGGCGACTGTCATCCAGTGGAGCACATCCTTTCTGTCCTTCCACCCCATCTGTACCGCTTCGCCCTCGCTGAGGCCGTGGGCATGAAGGTCGGGCATCAGCACATGGTAGCCCGCCTGTTCATAGATCCGTGCAATCGTCATAAACTTGATGGCCGTATCTCGCCAGCCGTGAACGACAATCGCCACGGGGCGGCTCATGGACGTGCTGTCTGCCGCATTCTTTGTGCTGTCTGTCGCCTGACGGATGAAATAGCCGTGGTGCCTTTCACCTGACGGCATATTAATAAAGGTATCGCACAAGGCTCCGCGCTGGTTGAGGCTGTCGAGCCAAGGCTTGACCTCCGGATGCTTCTCTACCAACTGCCTGAAACTGGCTGCCGTATCCGTCCGTTCCGCATCAGGAGCCAAGGCGAAATCAAGCATATAGAAACTCCCTCCGATGGTAGCCACCACCATAACCACGATCACAATGACGAATGCGATGATAATACCTTTTTTCATAATCCTCTCTATTTCGCCGCAAAATTACGAAGAATCGAGTGAATAGCCAAATATAGATTGTTAAGCGGTTATAAAACGGCCCTGTTTGAGTTAATATATGATAAATAGCGAGTCAGAAAGTGCAATGTTTCTGCCTTTTTCGGATTATATAAGTAGAGGTATGTAATAAAAGGTATGATGATGAAGAAAGTGTTTTTGATGATGAGCCTGATGTTCTCGCTGGGAATGTTCTGTGCATGTAGTAACGACGACGACTTGCCTGATATCGACTCGCCAACGGCTCTCTATGCTGTTATCAAACCAGAGGGGGCGCAACTGATAGACATTATCCCCAGCGACTATGTGATGACGCTCGACAACATCGTTGCTGTGAATCCTGAGACGGGCGAGTTCAAGATGAAGGATACGGAGCGGATCGACTCGAAGGCGTATCCCACACCAACGCAGTATGTCATCATGTTCTTTTCAGAAGACAAATTCCTTTTCGAGGCCACACTTAACAGTAGCCTTTCCAGCATGCTTTCAACAGGAGTGACGTTCTGCCAATTCCTTTCTGACAAGAACGGGCTGGCAAGATACGATCTGAGTGTCACGCGCATCATGGACTCCGACGGTTCCATAGATGGTGAGCCCTCCGAAGAGCAGTTACAGGGCATACAGCGTATGTATAAGATTTTGCAAAAGGCTGGTAAAACCAGTACCAGCATCACTTACGATTTCCTGTTCAAATAATGGACACAGTATGTCTGCGGTGTCTTGTGCGATTCCTATATATGAAGTGTCCGTCGGCCAAATGATGATTAGATAGTAAGTGAAGGGTTAGTAATAGTGTACAGACCGACATTTTAGGCCGTCGTCGGATGCGTATCCTGGCGACGGCCTTTTCATATTTGGAGTCCAGTGTGCTCTTTCCATACCCTTCATGGGTAATTTTCCATAGGGTGTAGTATCATATTTCTTTTAATTCGTTGATATTAAGTGGTTTGTGTTTATATTTCCTTTCTACATTTTCCATGGGCAACTGATACGGCATTCGAAAAAACATTGTAACTTTGTACCCAGATATAAACGGATTGCGAAGCGAGAAATAATGAAATAATCAACAACTATGTATAAGAGAACATGGCTCATATTTATCATAGGCGTTCTGCTGATGGCTTGCGGACAGCCACAGCAGGAGTCAGATTCACAGACGGCAGCCCATTGTCTGGATGAAGCAGAAGCAGCTTTGGCCAATGACAGCATCCGTCTGGGTGAGACTTTACTACGGAAAGCCATCCATCAGGCGGAGGCTTCGGAGGACTGGCACACCTATTATATATCATGTCAGCGATTGGCAGAAGCCTTGTCACAGGGCAACCCCGAGGAGGCATTGCGACTGATGAAGCAAGCCCTGACTATCTATGAGCAGCATCCTGATGATGAGCGAAATCATGTTATCCTGCTCGACTATGCTGGCACTTACGCCGCTCAAGTGGCATACACCAAAGAGGAATCGTTCGACGAAGCACTCGATTTCATCCATCGTGCTTACGGCATCGCCAAGGAGAACCAGATGACTGACCTAATGTGTCAGACTCTCACCAGTTTCGCAAACATCGCTTGGGCAAAGGAAGACTATCGCCAGGCGCTCGACTATGCCCATCAGGCGGAATCTGTGGCAACAGACAATCTGCGACAGGGGACACTACAGGTGCTTGCTCGCAGTTACCTCAGCCTCAACATGCTTGATTCGGCAGAGACCGTCTATCGGCAGATTGAGCCAAGAGAAGATGTCCATATGGCTTATATCGTACAGAGCAACCTCGCCAAGATTGCACTCCGACGGATGGGAGCCACAAAAGTGGAAGATGACATCGATGAGGCCTTCAATCAAGTGGAGGATTTCTATTATAAGGCGCTTGAACAGAAGGATCAATACTATCAGGAGTCGTTGCGCCAGGAAATGGAGAATCAGCAACTGGAATACCGCTCCCAGATGTATTGCCGTACACTCCTGATCGTTATCATTGCTGCGGTGATGATCCTCCTGATGGTAGTGCTGGCTCTCCGCTATCGCATCCGAATGCTTCGCCAGCAGCGAGCCTATGAGCAATCGAAACTGGAGAACAAACTATTCATGCAGGAACAGGAGAAGCGTCAGTTCCAGCAGGAGGCTGAGCATCAGAAGACCCTGTTGCATCAGGCCAACGAAGTGGTGGCATTCCTGCAGAACTTCATCCTCGAACGTACAGAGGTAATGAAGAAATTCAACCAAAGTGGTGATTCGCTCATCTATCTCAATTCGCACGAATGGAGCGAGATAGAACGAACGCTTAACGCCATCGACAATAACCGCTTCGCCAACATCCGTGAGCAGTACCCCAATATGCAGGAAGACGATATCCGCCTGTGTATCCTCACCCGCCTCGGCCTCAGCAACCGAACCATCGGCAACATCTACTGCATCACCATCTCAGCCGTTCAGCATCGCAAGCTCAGGCTGAAGAAGGAGGTGTTCGGAGAAATCAATCCAGACGTCACGCTGGAACAGATACTCACTAGCAAATATTAACAAAAAGAAATAATAATATGAAGAAGTTATTACTTATCATTGTGTCTCTTTTTTCCGTCGTGAGCACGAATGCTCAAGAAGAGAAGTTAATCTATGAGAAGAATTGGGAGGGTGTAGAGTATTCAGAGTGGGTCCTTTTCGAGACCGTGCCTGATTGGATGTATGAGGCAACGGCTGAAGGCTTGGCCATTACCCATCCATCTGTAACTGACCAGATCTGGCAAGTCAGAGTGATTAGTGGTGGAGATAATAGTTTCTCACTTGAGGGTGGGCACGACTATGTTGTTCGTCTGACCATGAAGGTTCCCTCTGACGGAAAACTCTTTATGCAGTTGGGTGATTTGACTTCCAGTTGGTATGATGGTTATTCTGTGAAGGCCAGCGACGACTGGCAGGTGATCGACATCGAGAACCAGAGTTTCTATAGTGACATCCCGAATGCTCACGTTCTTTTGGGTCTTGGCGAGATGGTAGGCACCACCATCCTCAAGAAGGTTCAGATTTATGAAAGGACTACTCAGGAAACTTATCGCCCATTCGTCGAAGACGGTAAGGTGTGGAAGGTAGGAAACTGCGATTCGGGTAATCCTGTTCAGTGGGTTGATTACTACTACTTCGATGGTGACACCATCGTTGACGGAAAGACCTGCAAGCAGATGATGCGCCAACGGTACCTCAGCCCTGACTATCTGCTATTTGATTATTATTCAGAACCCTCCCTGATCTATGTGGGAGCATGGTACGAAGAGGACAAGAAGGTGTATGAATACGACACAACAAGCAAACAGTTTAAGTTGATGTATGATTTCTCACTCGAAGACAATGGCACCTTCCAAAAAAACGATTTACCTTATGTGTATGTGGTTGGACCGAGGAAGACTGGAGGAATAAAAGGTTTTAAGGGCGTATATAGAGATGTTTTGGAGTGGGCAGATGAAAAAAGTTACAAGTGTGCCCCTTGGATGGAAGGCGTTGGAGTTGTTTACGGTCCACCGACACAAAATGTCTTTAATGTAGAATTAGCAGATCCTGCTTGGTTCCTGATGGAATGTTACGTTGGTGATGAGGTTATCTACCTCATCGACGGAGTTGAGGATGGAGCAACCCCTGATGGCATCGCTAGAGCCCGGGGCCAACGCATCGACTTCACTCATACAACAAAGATTAAGCCCAAAACAAGAGAAAAGAGTGAGGAGAAGCAGTCGCTATATGGCGAATATAACAAGCAACGGTTAAGTATCAATCTTGACCCAATTAACGATGCCTATTTGGTGAGCATTACTGATGAATCTGGCAAAGCGGTTTATGAGAAGCCCATCAATGCAGGCAACATCATAGGCCTCAACATCGACATCTCTGCCTATTCAGAAGGTCGCTATATCGTAACTGTGGATAATAGTAATGAATCTTTCACTGGCGAATTCAATGTACTAATGACAGGAATAGAAGAGGTAAAAAGTCAGAAGTCAGAGGTGAGAGGCTTTATTTACAACCTTCAAGGTCGGCGACTCAGTTCCTTACAAAAGGGATTGAACATCGTAAATGGCCGAAAAGTTCTGGTAACAGAGTAAGGGATGCTTGTTTAGGGGGTATAACAGGCATTAGCAACAGTGTTAGCAGGCATCGTTTACTCTGTTAGTTGGCGCCAGCGTGGAAAACGATGGTAAAATTTGCATAAGACGCAGAAAAGACGTATCTTTGCAGGCGGATGATGAACGAGGCGACGCGAGAGTTTATACGACAGCATCGGCAGGAGGATGTCCGGCTGCTGGCACTTCGGGGGACGAAGGACCCTGAGGTGGATCTGGCGTTTGCCCTTCAGCAGATCGACGGCTATCGGCGTGCTCAGGAGAAACTGCCGTCGTGGGCAGCTGTGGAGGGCATCCTTTGGCCAACCCATCTGTCTATGGAGCAATGTTCGAGTGAGCAGACGGCCCGTTATAAGGCTGAGGTGGCTGGCAGTGGTGGGCTGTTTGTTGATCTGACGGCAGGTTTTGGCGTCGATGCGGCCTTCATCGCCAAGGGCTTCCAAAGGGCTGTCTGCGTGGAACTCCAACCAGAGTTATGCGCCATTTCATCGGCGAATTTCCGTCTTCTGGGACTCCAGCAGATAGAGGTGGTGAATGGCAATGGGGTTGAGTATCTGCACACGATGCCTCCTGCTGACCTGATATTCATCGATCCAGCCAGACGGGATGAGCATGGGGGACGAACCTACGGCATTGCCGACTGCACCCCCAATGTGCTCGAAATCATCGATGAATTGTTGGAAAAAGCCCAACGCGTGATGATCAAACTCTCGCCGATGCTCGACTGGCGCAAGGCGGTGGAGGATATAGGAAAGAATCATGTGTCGGCAGTCCATATCGTGTCTGTAGATAACGAGTGCAAGGAACTGATTTTAAAGGTGAAAGGGTCAAAAGGTGAAAAGGTGAAGGAGTCAAAAGGTGAAAAGGCGAAGGAGACGAAGGTTGTTTGTATGAATCTGCAGCCCGATGGTAGTCGTGAGTGTTTCGAGTTTGATGCTGATGCCCCATCACCGAATAAGATTCTTCACTCTTCACGCTCCACTCTTCACTTTTTATACTCTCCCAATGCCTCCATCATGAAGGCCGGCTGCTTCGAACTCTTGGCAGAGCGCTTTGGGGTGACGCCGCTTCATCAGAACAGCCACTTGTTTGTGTCAGAACAGGAGGTGTCAGACTTTCCTGGCCGTGGGTTTATCATCGAACGGATAACCTCGATGAACAAGCGCGAACTGAAGGAGAGCCTCGCTGGCCTGACGCAGGCTAACATCGCCGTGAGGAATTTCCCCATATCTGCCGAAGAACTGCGCCGTCGCCTGAAACTGCGCGACGGTGGTGACGTCTATATCTTCGCCACAACAATCGAAAACATAGGCCATCGGCTTCTTATTTGCCGAAAAATCTCCTAACGAATAATAATTTTCAATTTTCAATTTTCAATTATCAATTATATTTTGTACCTTTGCACAAAATATCAAAGGATTTATGGAAACTGAAAACGATAGCATTAAGAATCAGCAGGACGGTCAGGTGCAGTATGACGACACCAATATTGTCACCCTGACGGGACTGGAACATATCCGCCTGCGTCCTGGTATGTATATTGGAAAACTCGATGACGGCTCTAAGCCCGACGACGGCATCTATGTGCTGCTGAAGGAAGTGTTCGACAACTCCATCGACGAGTTCAAGATGAAGGCTGGCGACCGTATCGAGGTGACCATCGAGGACAATCTGCGGGTGACGGTGCGCGACTACGGCCGAGGCATCCCCCAGGGGAAACTCATCGACTCGGTGAGCATCCTCAATACGAGCGGTAAGTTCGACTCCAAGGCATTCAAGAAGTCTATCGGCCTGAATGGCGTGGGTGTCAAGGCCGTCAATGCCTTGAGCAGCCATTTCGAGGTGCGCAGTTATCGTGACGGCAAGGTGCGAAAGGCCGTCTTCGAGTGTGGCAAACTGGTTAGCGATGTCACGGAACCTTCGCAGGATGAGAACGGCACATACGTCTTCTTCGAACCAGACAATACCCTCTTCAAGAACTACTCCTACCACGATGAGATCGTGGAGTATATGCTCCGCAACTATACTTACCTGAACACGGGCCTGACCATCATGTATAATGGCCGTCGCATCATCTCCCGTCATGGTCTGGAAGATCTGCTGAAGGACCGTATGACCTGCGATGCCCTTTATCCCATTATCCATCTGCAGGGTGAAGACATTGAGATCGCCTTCACCCATGCCAACCAATACGGTGAGGAGTACTACTCTTTCGTCAACGGCCAGCACACCATCCAGGGCGGTACCCATCAGAGTGCCTTCAAGGAGCATATCGCCCGAACCATCAAGGAATTCTATAATAAATATGAATATGGTGATATCCGTACGGGTATCGTGGCCGCCATCTCGATTAACGTCGAAGAACCCATCTTCGAGAGTCAGACGAAGATCAAACTGGGCTCCACCACCATGTCGCCAGAAGGCGTGAGTATAAATAAATATGTGGGAGACTTCATCAAGCAAGAGGTCGACAACTATCTGCACATCCACGGCGACGTGGCCGAGGTGCTGGAGAATAAGATCAAGGAGAGCGAGCGCGACCGTAAGGCGATTGCCGGTGTGACCAAACTGGCCCGTGAGCGTGCCAAGAAGGCCAACCTCCACAACCGTAAACTCCGCGACTGCCGCATCCATTATTGCGACTCCAAGAACGACCGCAAGGAGGAATCGAGCATCTTTATTACCGAGGGAGACTCTGCCAGCGGTAGCATCACCAAAAGCCGCGACGTGAACACCCAGGCCGTGTTCTCTCTGCGAGGCAAGCCGCTGAACACGTTTAAACTGACCAAGAAGGTAGTCTATGAGAACGAAGAATTCAACCTCCTGCAGGCCGCCCTCGACATAGAGGAGGGACTGGATAACCTGAGATACAACAAGGTGATTGTGGCCACCGATGCCGATGTCGATGGTATGCATATCCGTCTGCTGCTCATCACCTTCTTCCTGAAGTTCTTCCCAGAATTGATCAAGAAAGGTCATGTCTATGTGTTGCAGACACCACTCTTCCGAGTGCGCAACCGCCGTTCCAAGATCAAGAACAAGAACGTGATTGCCGATGCTGATGCCAAATCAGGCAAGAAGGGGGACTTCATCACCCGTTATTGTTATAGCGACGAAGAACGGCTGACGGCAGTCTCGGAACTGGGTCCCGATCCTGAGATTACGCGCTTCAAGGGTCTTGGTGAGATCTCACCAGACGAATTTGCCGGTTTCATCGGCCCCGACATCCGTATGGAACAGGTGACGATGCATAAGGACGATCAGATACAGAAACTCTTGGCCTATTATATGGGTGACAACACCATGGAGCGCCAGAACTTCATCATCGACAACCTCGT